>RZYB01000035.1 GCA_009930495.1 Deltaproteobacteria bacterium | reverse complement strand
CGCTCGACCAGTTCCATCAGCGCCGAGGCCTCGGCCTGGGCCGGAGACGCGCCTTTGCCCATCTGTTTGCGCGTGGGCATGATGTCGCGGGCGTCTTCGCCGCAGATGGACATATAGACCGGAATGCCCAGACGGCCGGTGTCGATGCGCTTGGTCTGGGCCAGGATGCGCTTGCCCGAGGCCGTGAAGGCCGCCTTGGCGCGGGCCGCAGTTTCTTCGGGAGAACAGGTTTTGTCCAGGTCCGTGACGTAGCCTTTGGGGCAGGAGTGCATGTTGATCATGATGGGTTGAATCACAGATGGTTGGATTGTTGTCGGGGCTGCCGTTTTTGTCGGAATCGCGCAGGCACTGGAAGCATTGCCGCCCGTCCTTGTGGCGAGGCTCACGAACGAAGTCAATGGGCTTTGTCCCATGGTGGGGCCGCGTCCGACGGTGGAAAATGATTTGTCGCCGATGTGCTTCAATAAATTGAGATCCTCGTGTACGTCTGCCTCGACACCGGTCTTGAAAGCCGCGGAAGTGTCATTGGAAAAGTGTTGGCGGATTCATGGCACGGCGTCACGGAAGTCACGCGGGTGGAAAATCGGGTGGTCGCACTATCCACAAGGAGGTCAGGATGGGCTCAGATGGTGGGTTTTTGATTGGTGGAGCATCGGGTACGGGCGTTTTCCAGCTGGGATCCATGGCCAACCGCCACGGTCTGGTCACGGGAGCCACGGGCACGGGCAAAACCGTGACGTTGCAGATCCTGGCCGAAAATTTTGCGCGCCTGGGGGTTCCTGTTTTCGCCGCGGACATCAAGGGAGATTTGTCGGGCATTGCCACCCCGGGCAAACCGCATCCCAAGATTGATGAACGCCTGGCGGTCATGCCTGTTGAGGAGTTTTCCTTTCGGGGGAACCCGGTGGTGTTCTGGGATATTTTTGGTCGCACCGGACATCCGCTGCGCAGCACCATTTCCGAGATGGGGCCGCTTCTGTTGTCATCGCTGCTGGATTTGAACGAGACTCAGAGCGGGATTCTGTATGCCTGTTTCCGCATCGCCGACGAGCAGGGCCTTTTGTTGTTGGATTTGAAGGATTTGCGCGCCATGCTGGCTTTCATGGCTGAAAACGCCGCCGAGTTGCGCGGGACGTTTGGCAACATCAGTTCCGCCAGTGTCGGGGCCATCCAACGTCAGTTGCTGGTTCTGGAAGAACAGGGCGGAGACGTTTTTTTTGGCGAGCCGGCCTTGAGTCTGACCGATCTCATGCATGTGGATTTTTCCGGGCAGGGCGTCATCTCGTTGATGGACGCGTCCATCCTCATGACCCGCGCACCCAAGATCTATTCGACTTTCCTGCTTTGGCTGATGGCCGAGTTGTTCGAGCAGCTCCCCGAGGTCGGCGATCTTGCTTTGCCAAAAATGGTTTTTTTCTTTGACGAGGCCCATTTGCTTTTCGACAACGCTCCCAAGGCCCTTGTCGACAAGATCGAACAGGTTGTTCGTTTGATTCGTTCCAAGGGGGTTGGGATTTATTTCGTCACCCAGAGCCCGGCGGACATTCCCGATCAGATCCTGGCGCAGTTGGGGCTCAAGATTCAACACGCCCTGCGAGCCTATACGCCCAAGGAGCAGAAGACCGTGCGCGCTGCGGCCGAAAGTTTTCGTCCCAATCCGGCCTTTGACACGAGCCAGGTCATCACCGAGCTGGGCGTGGGCGAGGCCCTGGTTTCGACATTGGATGCCAAGGGACGTCCGCATATTGTCGAGCGCATCCTGATCCGACCGCCGTGGTCGCGTATCGGAGCCCTGGACGAGCCGGAGCGCGCGAGCATCATGGCGCGCTCTCCGTTCAAGGGACGCTACGATCAGGCGATGGATCGCGAATCGGCCTTCGAACACTTGCGCCAACGGGCCGAAGCCGCGGCTGTTCAAGCCGAGGAACATGTCCGGTCACGGGAGACAGGCAAGGAAGGTGGCGCGTTTGACTGGTTGCTGGGCACTTCCCGCAGACAGGGCGTGGGCGAGGCTTTTATCAAAAGCACGGTGCGGACCATTGGCAGCCAAATCGGGCGCCAGATCCTGCGCGGAGTGCTGGGGTCTGTTTTTGGTGGAAAACGATGAGGTAGGCGAGAAAAGAAAAAGGCCGGTTGTACCGGCCTTTGTATTTTATGGAGCGGGAAACGGGATTTGAACCCGCGACTTCAACCTTGGCAAGGTTGCACTCTACCACTGAGTTACTCCCGCGTGTCGGAAACGGTGCCTGTCGGAATGGTGTCCAGATCAGGGCTTTGAAGAAAGGGCCGGTCAGGGATCGACCCGTGTTCGCTGATGGAGCGGGAAACGGGATTTGAACCCGCGACTTCAACCTTGGCAAGGTTGCACTCTACCACTGAGTTACTCCCGCGTGTGGAGGCGGCATCCAGATTTGAACTGGAGAATGGAGGTTTTGCAGACCTCTGCCTTACCACTTGGCTATGCCGCCGTCGTTGTGGAGCGGGAAACGGGATTTGAACCCGCGACTTCAACCTTGGCAAGGTTGCACTCTACCACTGAGTTACTCCCGCTCAACGAGGAGTTGTCTCTATAGGCGGTGGTGGTGTCTGTCAACCCAAAAATTGAATTCGATTCGGCATTTTTTACCAAGGTTGACGGCGTGTTGGCCGACGGGAAGCCTATTTACTTTTGAGCATGTAGTGTATAGATACTCCTTCCCGAAGTACCAGACCCGTAGGAGGACATGCCATGGAAGCCAAAGACCTTGAATTCTTTAGGCAATATTTGACGCAGATGATAGATGACATTCAACGCCAGGGCGAGGCGACCATTGAGGACATGTCGGAAAACGTGGAATACTATTCCGATCCCGCCGACCGGGCCTCGGCCGAGTCCGACCGGACCTTTACCTTGCGCCTTCGGGATCGGGACCGGAAGTTGATCAAGAAAATCAACGAGGCACTGGATCGGATCGACGACGGAACCTTCGGTGTTTGCGAGGACTGTGGCGAGGAAATAGGCATTCCGCGTCTCAAGGCCCGGCCGGTGACAACCTTGTGCATCGAGTGCAAGAGCCGTCGGGAAGAAGAAGAACGGTTGCGGGGTGATTGACCCCTGGCCCGAAAACGTCATCACAGGCGCGTTCCGGATTCCGGCACGCGCCTTTTTTTAGGAGTCTGCCATGGACGCCATTGTCTTCCGGGCCATTGCGCGGGAATTGGCTGGTCGCGTGAAGGGCATGCGCCTCGAAAAAATCTTTGCGCCGCTGCCCGATGTCTGGACCCTGGCCCTGGGAAGGGCCGGGTATCTGATCCTGCATGCGGGCCGGCCGGTTCCGTTTCTGATCCTGTCGGCGCACAAACCGGATAATCCCCCCAATCCCGGCGGTCAGGCCATGTGGCTGCGCAAGCGGTTGCGCGATCGGCGTGTTGTGGACCTTGTGTCCGATTGGCCCCGGCGACGCTTGGCCTTGCGCTTATCCCCGGGCGAGGGGCAATGGCTCGTGCTTGATCTGCGCTCCGGGCCGTCACTGATGGATTGTCTGCCCGAGGAATTCGGACGCGAGCCCACGTGGCCGACGGTCCGGGATGTCTTGAGCATGCCAGATCCGTGGACACAATTTCCCCATCTCACCCCTCCCTTGCGCCGTCGTCTGGCGTGTCTCGAACCGGAGGCGGCCCAGGCGCTGCTTGATGATTTGCGTTTGGAGCGGGTTGCGGGCTGCGCGGTCGCGGTCGACCACCGCGGTCGTGCCCAGGCCCGGCTCTGGGCCGACGGGACCGACACTGTGTGGATGCCGACGGCCCTGGACGCGGCCGAACAGGCGTATGGCCGGTCCTTGGCCGAAATTGTCAGCGTCGAAAATGGCCATGACGCGCGGGTAAGCCGGGAATGCCGACGCATCGAGCGGGCCTTGGCCCGGCTCAAGGAGGATCGGGCCCGTCTTGAAGCCATGGTTGGCGAGGGTGATTCCGGCCGCCTTTTGCAGGCTTGCCTGCACGGCATGGACAAGGGCGCCCGAATCCGGTCCGCGCGGGTCATGGACGAGGCCGGCCGGGAACGCCTTCTGGATTTGCGGCCGGATTTGACCATCCGCGAGAACATGGAGCGTTTTTTTGCCAGAGCCGCCAAGGGGCGCCGTGGCCTGCCCCTGGTCGAAGCCAGGGCCAAGGCCCTGGCTTCGGCTTTGGCCCTGGCACGGGCGGGACGGCTGTCCGGGCCGGTGGACACACGACGGGACTCGGCGCCCGTGGCCCAGCTTCCAGCCAAATACCGTAAGTTGAAAATAGGGGTATACCGGTCCTCGGATGGTTTTTTTTTGCTTCGGGGGCGTGACGCACGGGCCAATCATCAGCTCGTGCAGACGGCCAGCCCGTTCGATTTCTGGTTGCATGCCCAGGACGGGCCTGGTGCGCATGTCATCATCAAGCGCGATTTTCCCAAGCAGGACGTGCCCGAAACCACCATTTTGGAGGCCGCCGCGCTGGCGGCCCTGGCCAGCCACTTGAAATTGGCCGATCGGGGAGACGTGCTGCTGTGCCTGGTCCAGGATATACGGACCATCAAGGGCGCGAGCCTGGGTTTGGTGGCCGTGGACAAGGTGCTGCGGGTCGTGCGGCCGCGCATCGAGGCCGGCCTGGACACGCGGCTGCGCCTCTGACTTTACATCCCGCTGGGGACGGCATAGGTCTGACTGCCTATAATCCAGAAGCGAGGTGGACCATGCTGATCGATTCCCATGGGCGCAAGGTGAGTTATCTCAGATTGAGCATCACCGATCGGTGCAATTTGCGTTGCCTGTACTGTCGTCCAGAAAGTGATTGGGTTTTCCTGCCCCACGAAAACATCCTGACCTACGAGGAAATGCTCGAACTGGTCGATGTGTCCATCCGGGCAGGGGTGGAGAAGGTGCGTTTGACCGGGGGCGAACCCTTTGCCCGCAAGGGGTTCATTCCGTTCGTGGCCAGACTGCACGCCCGGTATCCGGACGTGGACCTGCGCATCACCACCAACGGCACCATGCTCGAAGGCCAGATCGAGGCCATCCGGGAAGCCGGAATCACCTGTCTGAACATCTCCATGGATACGCTCAAGCGTGAACGATTCCGCGAGATCACGGGCGTCGATGCCCATGACAAGGTCCGGGCCGGCATTGATGCCTGTCTGGAGGGTGGCCTGCGGGTCAAGGTCAACGTGGTCGCCCTGAAGGGCATCAACGATGACGAATTGCCGGGATTCGTGGATTTTGCCCAGAATCGCGGGCTTGACGTGCGCTTTATCGAATTCATGCCGATCGGCTATCAGTCCCGGTGGAGCCATGACAATTACTGGCCGGCCGACGACATCATCGCCGCCGTGGAGGAATTGGTGCCACTGGACGAGGTCCGGGAGGCCACCCGAAATTCTGGCCCGGCCCGGATGTACCGTATTGCCGGCGGATCGGGGCGGATCGGGGTCATCTCGGCCGTGAGTCATCATTTTTGCGAGAGCTGCAACAGATTTCGGGTGACTTCGGACGGCAAGCTGAGAACCTGTCTGTTTTCGGACAAGGAATACGACGTTCGGGCGATTTTGCGCCGGCCCGGCCATGATTCCCAGGAGCTCCTGGATTTGTTCCTGCGGGCCAATGCCGAAAAACCCATGGGGTACAGGCTGCTAGAGAACCGGCAACATAACCAGGTCTGTGATCGGGCCATGACCGCCATCGGGGGCTAGGCCCAAGGGGCCGGGGTGGCTATTGTTTCTGGATGAGGTCGTCCACGTCTTCGGGCGTGGCGGGGATGGACAGGGTGGGCTTGCCTTCTTCCAGAACGCGGTCCAGGTCCAGGGTTCGGATATGGATGTCAGAGCCAAAGGCGTCTTCTCCCAGGGCCAGATAGGCGGTTTTGGAAAAAGCCTTGATCCTGGCCCACCACGAGCTGCCCTTGCGTTCCCAGAAACGTTGCCCGGAACGGACGGCGTAGAGGCCGGTACAGGCCATGAAGGCCAGGTTGGTTTTCATGGCGGTCACGACGGCTTTCCTCACCATGCCCTTGGCTTCGTGAAAGGCAAGCTGCGTTTCCGGTCGGATTGCCGGAAGCGTGTTCATCTTTTTTGTGTTTTTGACCATGTCTGCGGTGGCTTCGGGGCCGAAGCCGGGTATACGTGAAATTTATGCCGGGCGATTGGCCACGGGAGTCATCCCATACGGAAGTCCGGCATGATTTGCAAACACACAGGGCCGCTTTGTCGCCACGGTGACAAAGCGGCCCTGTGGATCGAGCAGTCCGAGGATTCATGGAACATCAGGATATCACATTCGAGAACGCGGAGTTCGCGCGCGAGGTGTTCGGTCCGGGCAATGCCCACCTGGACACGGTGGCCCAGGCCACGGGCGTGCGCCTGGAGAGTCGGGGCAACGAAATCACCGTGTCCGGCGAGGACCGGATCATGGTCGATCTGGTCTGCCGGTTTCTGGCCCAGATTTACGACTTGGTTCGTTCCGGCCACAAGTTGTTTGATCGGGACGTCGAACAGAGTCTGCGGATCATGCTCCGCGACCCGTCCACATCACTGCGGGCCTATTACCGGGAGTCGCTGTTTGTCGTGTCCCCACGCAAGACGGTCTGCCCCAAGACCGTGACCCAGCGCGAGTATCTGCATGCCCTGCGCGAGATGGACCTGACCCTGGGCATCGGCCCGGCCGGCACGGGCAAGACCTATCTGGCCGTGGCCGTTGGCGTGTGCATGTTTTTGCAAAAAAAGGTCAAACGTCTCATCTTGACCCGGCCGGCCGTGGAGGCTGGTGAAAAATTGGGTTTTTTGCCTGGCGATTTGGTCGAGAAGGTCAACCCGTACCTGCGCCCTCTGTACGACGCCCTGTACGATATGCTCGATCATGCCAAGGTCCAGGAAATGATCGCGGCCGAGGCCATCGAGATCGCGCCCCTGGCCTTCATGCGCGGCCGAACCCTGAACAACGCCTTTGTCATCCTGGACGAGGCCCAGAACACCTCGCCCGAACAGATGAAGATGTTTTTGACACGGCTGGGATATGGTTCGCGCGCAGTGGTCACTGGCGACGTGACCCAGATCGATCTGCCGACGCACATCGGTTCCGGTCTGGTCCAGGCCATGGAGGTCCTCAAGGGGGTGCAGGGCATCGCCATGATCCACTTCACCGAGGAAGACGTTATCCGCCATCCCCTGGTCGGACGCATTGTCCGCGCCTACGACCAGCATCGCCTGGCCCGTGAAGACGGGGAGACGCGCTGATGCTGTACCTGGACAAATCCGTGGCCACGGACCCGCGCTTGCCCTTGTCCGCGTCCGAGTTGGGGGGCATTTTTGACGGATTGGCCGGGGTTTTCGGGCTTGATGACTGGTCGGTGGACCTGCGCATTGTCGATGACAGGGAAATGGCCGAACTGAACCAACAATTCATGGGTTGTCTGGGGCCGACCAACGTGCTCAGCTTTCCCAGCGGTGAAACGCCCAGGCTGGGCGATCTGGTGCTGTCCGCCGAGACCCTGGCCAGGGAAGCCTTGCTCTACAACCAGGATGTCCATGCCTACACCGTGCGCCTTTTGGCCCATGGCCTGTTGCATCTTATGGGGCACGATCACGGTCCGGAAATGGATGGCCTGACCGAACTGGCCGTGGCCGCCGTCACCCCCGAGGCCGCTGAACTGCGGCTTTTTCCTTCACTGTGAGCACTCCGCGCCAGATTCTTGGGCTGATCCGGGTGAAGCGGTCGAAATCCGCGACAATTTCAAGCCCCGGAACCAGGGTCCGGTAGACCGGCAGGCGTAATTCCCGTTTGGTCAGGTCCGCGTAGATGGGCGCGTATCCGTGATGCTCCAGAATGGTTTCAAGCAAGGCCAGATCGCCCTCGGCCGAGCCCGTGCCATGGTCCGGAAGGTCTTCCAGAACGCGCGTGGGCAGCTCCGCCGGACCAGGGGCCGAGGCCGGGCCTTGGGGAAAAGGGAAGGGCGTTTCGGTCAGGGCCGCGATGGCCGCCCGCTTGCCCGACAGCGACGCGCCCGTGGCTTTGACCAGTCCGCCGTTGGCGAGGTGCGCGAAGCATTTATAACAGGGGACGCCCAGATCCGATGTGATGTCCTGAAAGATGTGGTCCACGCCTTGGGCGCGGTGGCTGTCCAGCAGGGCCGCCATCTCCGCGTCCCGACTTTCGACGCGGAAGCACCGGGCAGGGTCGAAAGGACTGACGGCCTCGCTGTCCCGCTCGATCACTTCCAGAAGTCCGCTGACCTTGGCCTCTGCCGGTGTGTTGCCCGCAGCCAGACCCGTGGATCCCAGCCCGCTGAACAGGCGGATTTCATCCAGATTGGTGAAGAGATAGACGCACTGAGCCGGCACGAACACGGGTCGGCCGTGGCGGTCCGTTGCTTCCAGCCAGTGCAGGGGCTGATCCCGGTAGGGGACTTCGAGCCGGATGCTGTTCGGGTCCAGGGTTGCCGTGCCCATCTCGCTCCATCTGCCCACGCGGAGTTCGCCGCCCTGGCCACTCCCGGAGACACGGCCGTCACGGATGTCGGCGAAAGAGCTGTAGCGTTCCACGATTTCCATGGCCAGGGACGCGCGGGCCTCGTCTCGTGTCGTGCCTCGTCCGTAGCTGGTCATGATGCCGTCCAGGCGAAAGTTGACGCGCCCGTGGCGCGTGGTCCGGTCCAATCGCCAGCGGCGCAACAGCCCCCAGGGCGCCAGGGATGCGTGATGGCGCATTTCCGGGCCGTCCAGGATGGCCAGACCGTAGAGCCGCTCCATGGCCTGGGCGTGGGTTTCGGCGGCCGGACGCCGGGGGCAGGGTGCCAGGAGCGGCCGGTTGGCACGCAGTTGTGCCGGGTTGGAAGGGGCCGCCCCTGGTCCGGGGTCGGGCAGCGCGGGCAGGGCGACCGGCAGCGGCGTGTGTTCGAAAATATTTTTGGCCAGGGCGCGGCTGATGGCCGCGTGGGTGGCGTGATCCGGACTGCTCGCGCTGCCCAGGAATATCTGGGGGCCGTGGTCGGCCAGGGCGGCGGCGTGAGACGCAAGCTCCGCCCAGAGGCCGCGTAGGGCCGGAGCGAGCAGGGTGGTTTCCAGGATCAGGGACTGAACGGCGGGTTTGCTGGCCGCGAACAGGCCGCGCAGTTCATTTTCGTCCAGGGCGGCCAGACGCGGGCGGACATGGGCGCGCATGAATTCGTCATTGGGCAGGCGTCGGACATGCTCCAGGCATTGGTTCAGGGGCATGACGTCGGCGGGTTCCGGGCTGAAATAGGCCACGCCGAGCTGGCTGTCCTGATGGGCGAGGCGGTAGCGGAACGGAACGGACATGAGGTGGCTCCTGGTCGGGGTTATGCGGTGTGTTGGTACCTATCTTGCTTGAGTCGGCCTGCCAAGGAGGGGCTATCGCATGAAATTTTTATGGCTGTTCGCGCTCGCTGTGTTCGCATGCGGATGCGCTACCGATCCGGTGGAAATCAATCTTTACGGGGCGACATATCACGAGGACGCCGCCGTCGAACTGAGCCCGTTGGTCGAGGCCGTGACTCCCGAGATCATGCCGGGCGACGGATTGCGCGCCTTGGTCCTGCCTTTTGCGGTGCGTCAGGATGTCGCCGTGCGCAAGGATGTTGGTCGGGAGCTGGGTGATATTTTTCGTCTGGCCTGGCTGGAATCGCGTATTTTTTCGGCCTTGGAATATGATCCGGCCCAACCCTGGCCCGGTCTGGACCAGGCTTTGGCCCTGGCCAAGGCCAGGGGGGCCAACGTGCTCATCACCGGCAATGTGTCCCAGTTTTTCGAGGGTGGCGGCACGGGCCGGACGTCCATCGGCGCCACCGTGGAAGTGCATTGGGTGCCAACATCGACCCTGATTTGGTCGGCGGCCCAGGCG
The DNA here is from genome assembly GCA_009930495.1 of Deltaproteobacteria bacterium. NCBI lineage: Bacteria > Pseudomonadati > Myxococcota > Myxococcia > Deltaproteobacteria bacterium. The sequence goes on along the minus strand of RZYB01000035.1, from coordinate 9,986 downwards.
GCCATGATGGAAGGCCAGCCGGACAAGGATCACGTGGTCGTGCGCACCACGCGACGCCTGCCCGATCATCCGACCTATGCGGTCATGCGCGGTCTGGCCGTGAGCATGGCCCGCTCTTTTGCCCGCTTTGTTCAAGAATGACCGATTATTGTAACGACTGTCCCAAGGCCGATGCGGAAGTGTCGGCCTTTTTCATGGATTTTGGTTTGCGGGCGCACTCTTTACAAATGGTGTCCAAGGTTTGTAGGAAATTTCTTTTTTCATCTCGCGGATTGAGAACATGCAACCCGGCACGCCGGATGTTTTGGTGACGATATGAAACATTTTTTGACGATTTTGGACCTCAAGGCCACCGAGGCCATGGAGCTGGTGCTGCGCGCCAAGGCCATGAAGGAGCAGGACTTTCGTTCCACGTTGTTGGAAGGAAAAGTGTTGGCCATGATTTTTGAAAAGGCGTCCACCCGGACACGCGTGTCCTTCGATGTCGGTATCCGTCATTTGGGCGGCAGCACCATTTTCATGACTCCGGCCGATTCCCAGCTGGGACGCAGCGAGCCCCTTTCGGACACGGCCCGGGTTCTGTCGCGCTACGTGCAGGGCATGGTCGTGCGCACCTTTGCCCACAAAAACGTGACGGATCTGGTTCGTTTCGGGAGCGTGCCCGTCGTCAACGCGTTGACGGACAGCTATCACCCCTGCCAAGTCATGAGCGACATGCTGACCATCTACGAGCGGACCAAAAATTTGAAGGATTTGGTCATTGCCTGGGTCGGGGACGGCAACAACATGGCCCATTCCTGGATCAACGCCAGCGTCTATTTCGGCTTCCAGCTCAACCTGGCCTGCCCGCGCGCGTACATGCCGAACACCAACATTCTGGAGCGCGCCTTGAAGATGGGCGGCAAGATTTTTGTCACCGACGATCCCAAGACCGCCGTGTCCGGGGCGCATTTCGTCAACACCGATGTCTGGGCCTCCATGGGCCAGGAAGCGGAGCAGAAAAAGCGCGAGCAGGCTTTTGCCGGCTACTGCGTGGACGACGAGCTGCTGGCCCTGGCCGATCCGGCCGTGAAGGTCCTGCATTGCCTGCCCGCGCATCGCGGCGAGGAAGTCAGCGAGGCCGTTTTCGAGGGCGAAAAGTCCATTGTTTTTGATCAGGCCGAGAACCGTCTGCACATGCAGAAGGCCATTTTGGAGTGGATCTACAGCTAGGCGGCCTGGCCGCTTTCCATAACGGAGTTATTGTATGAGCAAGATTGAAAAAGTCGTGTTGGCCTATTCCGGCGGCCTGGACACCTCGGCCATCCTGAAGTGGATCAAGAAAACCTACGGCTGCGAGGTCATCACCATGACCGCCGACCTGGGCCAGGGCGAGGAACTGGATGGTCTGGAGGACAAGGCCCTTTCAACCGGCGCGAGCAAGGCCTTCGTGGTCGATCTGCAGGAAGAGTTCGTGGCCGAGTATGTTTTTCCCATGTTCCGGGCCAACGCCGTTTACGAGGGCGGGTACATGCTCGGAACCTCCATTGCCCGGCCGCTTATCGCCAAGAAGCTGGTCGAGATCGCCCTGGCCGAGGGCGCCCAGGCCGTGGCCCACGGCGCCACGGGCAAGGGGAATGACCAGGTTCGCTTCGAATTGAGCACGTTGGCCCTGGCCCCGCACTTGAAGACCATCGCGCCCTGGCGGGAATGGGATCTCAATTCCCGCACCCAGCTCATCGCCTTTTGCGAGGAAAACGGCATTTCCGTGCCCGTGACCAAGGAAAAGCCCTATTCCTGCGACCGCAACCTGCTCCATTTGAGTTTCGAGGGCGGCGAGCTCGAAGACCCCTGGTCCGAGCCCGGCCCCGGCACGTATACGATGAGCGTCGATCCCGAACAGGCGCCCGACAAGGCCGAGGTCATCACCCTGGATTTCGAGGCCGGCAATCCCGTGGCCCTGAACGGCGAAAAATTGTCTCCGGCGAAGATGCTGGCCAAACTGAACGAACTGGGCGGCAAACATGGCATCGGGCGGTTGGACATGGTCGAGAACCGCTTCGTCGGCATGAAGTCGCGCGGCGTCTACGAGACTCCCGGCGGTGCCATCCTGCAGCGCGCCCACCGCGACCTGGAAGGCGTGTGCCTGGATCGCGAACTCCTGCACCTGCGTGACAGCCTCATTCCCCGTTACGCGGAGATGGTCTATAACGGCTACTGGTTCGCGCCCGAGCGCGAGGCCCTGCAGGCCTTCATGGACAAGGCCCAGGAAACGGTCACCGGCACGGTGCGCCTCAAGCTCTACAAGGGAGGCGTGTATCCGCTGGGCCGTAAGTCCCCGTATTCGCTTTATAACCCGCAGTTGGCCACGTTCGAGAAGGACGAGGTCTACAATCAGGCCGACGCCGCCGGGTTCATCAAACTGCACGGTCTGCGTCTCCAGGCCCGTCAGCCTTTTCTGAACAAGATCAAGGGCTAGACCATGAGCGCATCCAAGGAAAAAAAACTGTGGGGCGGTCGGTTCTCCGGGGACACCGCCCCCCTGGTCGAGCGCTATACCTGCTCCGTGGGGTTTGACTCGCGCCTGTACGCCCAGGACATCGCCGGGTCCAAGGCCCATGCGGCCATGCTGGCCCGGCAGGGCATCATCGGCGCCGACGATCTGGCCGCCATCCACCAGGGCCTGGAGCAGATTTTGGGCGAGATCGAGGCCGGAACCTTTGTCTGGCGCGAAGACCTGGAAGACGTGCACATGAACATCGAGCACCGCCTGACCGAACTCGTCGGCGCGCCGGGCCAGAAACTGCACACGGGCCGTTCCCGCAACGATCAGGTCGCCCTGGATTTCCGCCTTTTCGTGGCGGACTGCCTGACCCAGTGGGCCGGACTGTTGCGGGATTTGATCCGGGTTGTCCTGGATCAGGCCGAGGCCCATCAGGACGCGCTGTTGCCAGGGTGCACGCATTTCCAGCCGGCCCAGCCGGTCAGTCTGGCCCAGCATCTTTTGGCCTACGCCCAGATGTTCCGGCGCGACCATGATCGCGCGGTCGACGCCCTGAAACGGGTCCGCGTGTCGCCCCTGGGCGCGGCGGCCCTGGCCGGAACCACCCATCCCCTGGATCCGGAGCAGGTCCGGGCCAGTCTGGGTCTGGATGGCGTTTTCGCCAACAGCATGGACGCGGTCTCGGACCGGGATTTCGTGCTCGAGGCTTCGTTTTGCGGCAGTCTGGTCATGATGCACTTGTCGCGTCTGTGCGAGGAAATCATCATCTGGGCCAATCCGCGTTTTGGCTTTGTGCGCCTGCCCGACGCCTATTCCACGGGCTCGTCCATCATGCCCCAGAAAAAAAATCCGGACGTGGCCGAACTCATGCGCGGCAAGACCGGGCGGGTTTACGGCGATCTGGTCGCGCTTCTGACGCTCATGAAGGGTCTGCCCATGGCCTACAACCGGGACATGCAGGAGGACAAGGAACCCTTTCTGGACGTGCACGACACGGTCGCGCCGTCGGTGGAAATCATGGCCGGGATGCTGGCCGAGCTGCGCTTCAATCGCGAGCGCATGACCCAGGCCCTCAAGGCCGGGTTTCTTAATGCCACGGAGCTGGCCGACTATCTGGCGGCCAAGGGCATTCCGTTCCGGCAGGCCCATCACATCACCGGCGCGGCCGTGGCCTTTGCCGAGGAACGAGGCGTGGGCCTGGAGGACCTGAGCCTGGACGACTTGCGCCGGTTTTCCCCGGACATTGCCGAGGATGTTTTTGTCGTGTTGGACCACTCCAATGCCGTGGCCCGGCGCAGGATGCCCGGTGGGACAGGGCCGGATTCGGTCCGGGAGCAGTGCCGCGCGCTGCGGGATTGGCTCGCATGAAAAGACCGGCTCCATGCCGGTTTTTTTTCATGGACCGATGCGGGTTTTTGGGTGCATTGGTGGGGCCGGCCCTTGGCCATGGATGCCCCGGATGTCGGGAGCATCCATGCGAATAGAGCGGTATTTTGTCGTGTGCAGCAGGAGGGTAGTCGCGATGTGGGATGCGAGGCAATGTCTGGCGGCTTTCGTGGGCGGGCTGTGGCTGGCGTGGTCGGCGCCAACCATGGCTGAAAATGCCTATGTGGGAACCCAGGCCTGCGCGGATTGCCATGAGGAACAGCATGAGCGCTTCGTGAAATACTCGAAGAAGGCCCATTCGGCCCGCTCCGTGCAGATCATGGCTTCGGATCTGACCGAGGCGGAATTGGCCGAGTGTTACGCCTGCCATACCACGGGTCATGGCCGGCCCGGTGGCTTTGTCAGTTACGAGCAAACGCCGCATTTGGGCGACGCCGGGTGCGAGGTCTGCCATGGGCCGGGACAGGCCCACGTCGAGAGCGGCGGCGACACGTCGCTCATCAAGGGCACGGTGACCATGGAGGACTGCACCTCCTGTCACACCGAGGATCGTGTCAAGTCCTTCGACTACAAGCCGCTGATCTACAGCGGCGCGCATTAGGAGGCTGGCATGGATCTCTTTCGCAAATCCTTGGGAATCAAGATTCTTGGCATTACCTTCGTGGTTTTGTTGGCGTATTTCATCGTTTTTTTTAGTTTGAGTTTTATCTGGGAGCGCCGGGCCACTCTGGACGAGGTCCGGGTTACGGCCCAGCGCACGGCGGAAATGCTCGGCATGGCCATCCGCGAGCCCATGGAGATTGGCGACAACGCCGGCACGGCTCGAAAGTTCGAGGAAATGGGCGCCCACTATCAAGACATTGACATGCACCTGACCAACTTCAGGGGCAATGTCACCTATTCCACGAACACCGACATGGTGCGGACCCAGCTCGTGGACCAGATCCAAAGCCCCGAGCTGGCCGGAATGGTCGACGAGCGATTGCGCCAGAATGGTCTGAGTCAAGCCATCGCCGACATTGGCGGGGTGCCGTATTTCGTCGAGGTCAAGTCCATCGCCAACGAAGCGACCTGTCATCATTGTCACGGATCAAGCCAGGCGGTGCTCGGCGCCTTGATCATGCGTCAGGACATTTCGCGGCAGATGGCGAACTTGACCAATCGGCAGTTTTGGAGCGCCGGCATTTCCCTGCTCGGCATGGCGGCACTGTTGCTGGCCATTTTTGTGTTCATGAAAGCCGTGATCGTGAACCGCTTGCGGCGCGTGGCCGCGACAACGGAAGAAATCAGTCAGGGAGACCTGACGGTGTTTGTCCAGGAAAAGGGTTTGGATGAACTGGGGCAACTGGCCGCCAGCGTCAACACCATGGCCGAGAACATGCACTCCATGATGCGGGAGATTTCCACTGGCGTGGACACCTTGGCCTCGGCCTCGACCCAGTTGTCCTCGGTTTCAAGGACGGTGGCCGAGGTTTCCCACGACAATCAGACCCGGTCCGACGCCGTGGCCGGCGCGTCCGAGGAGATGAGCGCCAACATGCGTTCCGTGGCCGCGGCCACGGAGCAGGCCTCGGTCAATATTTCCACCGTGGCGGCGGCCTCGGAGGAGATGAGCGCGACCATCGACGAGATATCCCGGAACACAAGCCGGGCCAAGGAAATCACCTCGGTGGCCGTGAACGTGGCGCACGCCACCTCGACCGACGTGGACCGGCTGGGCGCCGTGGCTCATGAAATCCACTCCGTGACCCAGACCATCACGGCCATCTCGTCCCAAACCAATCTTTTGGCCCTGAACGCGACCATCGAGGCCGCCCGGGCCGGCGAGGCCGGCCGGGGTTTTGCCGTCGTCGCCAATGAAATCAAGGAGCTGGCCAATCAAACGGCCCGCGCCACGGATGAAATCCGGGACAAGATCGGCGGCATTCAGGGCGCCACGGACCAGACCGTGCAGCGCATCGGCGAAATCACCAAGGTCATCGAGGACATCGACGCCATCGTGACCACCATCGCGGCGGCCGTGGAAGAGCAGTCCGTGACCACGCGCGACATCGCCCAGAATATTGGCCAGGCTTCCCATGGACTGGACGAGGTCAGTCGAAACGTGGTCCAGACCACGACCGTGTCCACGGAAATATCCCACCAGGTCGGCGAAGTCCGCAATTCGGCGGCGGACATGAGTCGCAATGGCGATACCGTGCGGGTTCACGCCGAGGAATTGCTGGCCCTGGCGGATCAGCTCCGTGAATTGGTCCACATTTTCAAAATCAACTAGCGAGGTCCTCCATGAAACGTTGCGCGTTGTTTCTGCCTTTCGTCATATTTTGCCTGATCGCTTCGGTCGCCTGGGCCGGACCGTACGCCGTTTCGGTCAACCAGTTCGTGGAACATCCGTCCCTGGACGCGGTTCTCAAGGGCTTTCAGGACGGTTTGCGCGCCCAGGGCGTGGACGCCACCTACTCGGTGCACACGGCCCAGGCCAACATGGCCACGGCCAATCAGATCGCCAGTCTGATCGCCGGCGAGAAACCGGACTTGGTACTGGCCATTGCCACGCCTTCGGCCCAGGCCTGCGCGCTGGCCGCGAAGAAATCGCCCATCCTGGCCAAAACGCCGTTGCTTTTCACCGCCATCACCGACCCCGTGGGTGCCGGGCTGGTGGCCGACTTGAACGCGCCCGGAGCGAACATTACCGGGGTTTCGGACATGCTCCCCGTGGACAAGCACATGGGCTTGGTGCGCCGGTTTTTTCCCGAACTCAAAAAATTGGGCATGATCTATAACGCGGGCGAGGCCAATTCCAAGACCACCGTGGCCATGGTCCAGGAAGAGGGCGCCAAGGTCGGATTCGTGGTCGTCGAGGCCACCGTGGCCAAATCAAGCGATGTCTATCAGGCCGCCAAATCCTTGGTCGGCAAGGTCGATGCCATCTATCTGCCCACGGACAACACGGTCATTTCCGCCGTTGAATCCGTGATCAAGGTTTGTGAAGAGGAAAAGATCGCCCTGTTCTCGGCCGACGTGGACTCGGTCCAGCGCGGCACCATGGCCGCCCTGGCCTTCGATTATTATCAGCATGGCGTCCAGACCGCGGCCATGGCCAAGCGGCTGCTGCAAGACGGGGCCAAGCCCGCGGACACTCCGGTGGAAACCCAGCGGGAGCTGATTTTGCATCTTAATATGAAGGCCGCCGCCAAGATGGGCGTGACCGTGCCCGAGGACGTACGCCAATCGGCCACCAAGGTTTTGGAGTAGAGCCGGGTGCATGGACAGCAAGGGCGGCCTCGGGCCGCCTTTTTTCTGGAGGAGTAGTGGACGCGACATGTTTGCGGGCGAGGCGCATCCTGACCTTGGACCCGGCCCAGCCCGAGATTCATGACGGAGGGATTGTCATCGATGGCGGGCGCATCCTGGCTGTTGGCCCATGGCGCGACGTGCGCGGCACGGCATTGGTCCGGGATTTGGGCGCGGTAACCGTCGTCCCCGGACTGATCAACGCCCACGCCCATCTCGGCCTGTCCGGTCTGGCCGGACGTATCCCGGCGGGTTTGGGTTTTCCGGCTTGGGCCGACGCGGTTTTCGCCCGTCTGGGCGATCCCTTGGATGAACCGGCCTTGATCCGGGCCGTGGACGGGATGAGGACCAGCGGAACCTGTTTCGTGGCCGACGTGGTTGGTCCTGGCGGCGAAACCATTCGGCGGGCGCTGGAGGCAGTTGGTTTGGACGGCCTCCTTTTTCGGGAATTCGCCGGTCGGGGGCGCGGTCGATTTTCGCCGCAGTCCCTGCCCGGAGTCTGGAGCGCGGCTGTCCACGCCCTGTATTCCACGGATCCGGTCCTGGCCCGGGCGATCAAGACCTGGTGCGACGGGCGAGACCTGCCGTTTACCGTGCATCTGGCCGAAGTTCCGGGTGAAAACGAGCTTTTTCAAACCGGCGATGGCCCCTTGGCCGAGTTTCTGCGCGACCGCCGCGTTCTGCCCAAGGGGTTTGCCCCATGCGGCCGAAGCGCCGTGGGCCGGGCCGATGCCTTGGGCCTGCTTGATGCCCGAACCCTGGCCGTGCACTGCGTCCACGTCGATCGGGACGATATCGAAATCCTGGCCCAAAGCGGCGCGACGGTTTGTCTGTGTCCGCGCGGCAACGCCTGGATCGGAGTCGGAACCGCCCCGGTCCCGGCCCTGCGCGCGGCCGGCGTGCCCCTGTGTCTGGGCACGGATTCCCTGGCATCGAACGCGGATCTGGACCTCTGGGCCGAACTGCGTGCCCTGCGCGTGGTGCTGTCCAGCCCATTGTCCGCGGTGCTCCCCCTGGTCACAACCAATCCCGCCCGGGTTTTGGGCATCGCGGATGATTATGGCTCGCTCGAATCCGGCAAGCGCGCCGTCTGGACCGTGGTGCCGCCCGATCTGGACGACATGGTGTCGGAGGGATGGCGATGACGCAGGCCCGTGATCGGGACAGATCGTCGTCACGCGGCGCCAACAGGGCGTCCACGCCGGGCAGCCATCTATCGCGCCCTGTCCGTTTCATCGCGGCGACAGGTCGCATCCGGACGAGATTTTGCCCATTGCCCCGCGTTTTTGGGCCACCCATGCATCACGCCGGATCACGGGCTTGAAAATTTTGTCATTTTTTCTAGCTGTTTTGGTTTGTTGAAGATGTTTTTCCAATATCGCGCGAGAGCATGATGACATTTCGGACATTCGACGACTTTGCATCCTATTTGGATGGGTTGGGGCTTTTTTCCATGCAACTTGGGTTATCGCGCATGGACGCGGCCCTGTCCCGGATGGAACTTGCGCGGCCGGCGGCCACGGTGGTTCAGGTGGTGGGAACCAATGGCAAGGGGTCCACGTCCGGTTTTTTGGATGCCCTGGCCCGGGCCCATGGTCGTGGCGTGGGCCTCTACCAATCGCCGCATCTGGTGTCCGTGCGGGAACGCATCCGGATCAACGGCCGGTTGGCCTCCGAGGCGCGGTGGTTGGAGGCGGCCAACGCCGTCATGGCGGCATGCTCCGACATCGGCCTGACGTATTTCGAGCTGCTGACGGTCATGGCGTTGTGGCTGTTCCGAGAAGCAGGGCTGGAGCTCGTCATTCTGGAGGCCGGGCTGGGTGGAACCCATGACGCCACATGTGCCGTGCCCGCCGATTTGGCCGTCCTGACGCCAGTGGGCCTGGACCATGAGGCCGTGCTCGGCCCGACCCTGGACGACATCGCCCGCGACAAGGCCGGCGCCCTGGGCCGCTGCCCGGCCGTGATGGGCCCCCAGAACCCGGAACTGATCGGGATATTCCAGCGTGCCAGCGGATCGTGGTCCGTGGAACCCCTGACGGAATATGCCGTCGTCGATGGTTTCGCCATCCCGCCGTGGTCGTTTCTCCTGAATGCGGCCTTGTTGCCCGGACATCCGCCGTACCAGCTGGGCAACGCCGCGTTGGCGCTTTTGGCCTGGAGTCGTTTGACCCAGGCCCGAAGCTGGCCATTCGAGGCGAGGCTGTGTACAGAAGCCCTGGCCCAAACCCGTTTCCCCGGCCGTTTTTGCCGGCATGGTCGGGTGTTGGTGGATGGGGCGCACAATCCCATGGGTTTGGAAGCCTTGTGCACAGCCCTTGAGACGCGGAAAGAGCGATTTGACCTGCTCGTGTTTCAGGCCATGCGCGACAAAACCCTGGATCCGGCCATCCTTGACCGGCTCCGCGCCCTGGCCGGGCGGGTCGTCGTGCCTGCCTTGCCCGGCAACGATCGGGCCTGGAAGGCGGAGGACCTGGCGGCCCGTTTCGGTCCCGACGCGACGACCGCGTCGGACGTGGGCGCGGCCCTGTCCCGGACTCGGGGAACTGTTCTGGTTTGTGGGTCGCTTTATCTGGTTGGGGCATACTACGCCCTTCATCCGGACCATCTTGTTCTGTAAGGAGCATTCGGTGTCTTCACTTTTCCGGCTCATTCCTTCGGTGGATCGCCTTTTGGGCGGTTTGGAGCAGGATCAAACCCTGGCCAGCCTGCCGCGCCCCCTGCTCAAGGATCTGGTGGCCGAGTTTTTGGATTTGTGCCGCGAGGAAATCCGGGCGGGCGTGCTGGCCGACGAATCGGATCTGGCCCATTCCAAGCTTGCCAC
>RZYB01000034.1 GCA_009930495.1 Deltaproteobacteria bacterium | reverse complement strand
AAAAGGCCCCGTGCGTGCGCACGAGGCCTTGGATGATGCTTCCCGGAACTTCCGGGGCGGGATGAATCCCGTTTTGGTCGAAGATGGCGTCCCCAAGGGGATTTGAACCCCTGTTATCGGCGTGAAAGGCCGGTGTCCTGGACCTAGCTAGACGATGGGGACTTTTGGCTGGGCGACTAAGATTCGAACTTAGATTGACGGAGTCAGAGTCCGCTGTCCTGCCGTTGAACGATCGCCCAAAAAAAATGTTGGCGTCCCCAAGGGGATTTGAACCCCTGTTATCGGCGTGAAAGGCCGGTGTCCTGGACCTAGCTAGACGATGGGGACGCAAGCGCGTCGAAAAAAAAGTGGCGTCCCCAAGGGGGTTTGAACCCCTGTTATCGGCGTGAGAGGCCGACGTCCTAGGCCACTAGACGATGGGGACGCAGTTGGTGGGCCGTGAAGGGATCGAACCTTCGACTCTCTGCTTAAAAGGCAGATACTCTACCGTCTGAGTTAACGGCCCCGAAAGAGAAGACGCTTTTATGGGGGAGGCCCTTGCTTGTCAAGACCAAAAGTTACAAATTTTTCTTTTTTATTTGTTCCAGCCCCTTCATGTACGGACGGAGGGTTTCCGGGATAATGATCGAGCCATCGGCTTGCTGGTAATTTTCCAGAATGGCGACCATGGTCCGGCCCACGGCCAGGCCCGAACCGTTCAGGGTGTGCACGAGGCGGGATTTTTTGGCGTCGGCCGGCTTGAAACGGATGCCCGCGCGTCGGGCTTGGAAATCCTCGAAATTGGAGCACGATGAAATTTCGCGGTATTTGTCCTGACCCGGCAGCCAGACTTCGATGTCATAGGTTTTGGCCGACGAGAAACCCAGATCGCCGGCGCAGAGGGTGACCACCCGGTAATGCAGCCCGAGTTTGCGCAGGATGCTTTCGGCGTGGCCCAGGAGCTTTTCCAATTCGGCGTAGGACGTATCCGGATGAACGAAGCGGACCAGTTCCACCTTGTCGAATTGGTGCTGGCGGATCATGCCCTTGGTGTCCTTGCCATAGGATCCCGCCTCGGAACGGAAACAGGGGGTGAAGGCACAGTGGGCAATGGGCAGGTCGCCCTCGGCCAGGGTCGTGTCCCGGTAAATGTTGGTCACCGGAACCTCGGCCGTGGGGATCAGATAATAGTTTGTTCCTTCGAGCTTGAACAGGTCTTCCTCGAATTTGGGCAGCTGGCCGGTGCCAAGCAGGCTGTCACGATTGACGATGACCGGGGGCATGACCTCGGCGTAGCCGTTTTCCAGGGTCTGCACGTCGAGCATGAAGCTGATCAGGGCCCGTTCCAGCTGCGCGGCCCAGCCCTTGAGGAGCACGAACCGGCTCCCCGTGAGCTTGACGGCCGTTTCAAAATCCAGCCCGTCCAGGGCCGTGCCCAGTTCGTGGTGTTCCTTGGGCGGGAAATGAAAATCCGGCTTTTCGCCCCAGGCGCGGACAGTGATGTTGTCGTCCTCGCTCGTTCCTTCGGGAACGGACGCGTGCGGAATATTGGGCACGGCCATGACCCATTCCGAAGCGCGCTGGTCAAGACCGCGCAGTTCTTCGTCTAGCGTCTTGATGCGGGCCGAAATGGTGCTCATCTCGGCCAGGAGTGGCTCGGCGTTTTCACCCGTTTTTTTCATGCGGCTGATTTCGCCGGAAGCCTGGTTGCGTTTGGCCTTGAGCTCCTCGGCTTCGCCCAGCAGTTCGCGGCGCTTTTGATCCAAAATCAGAAATTCATCGAGGTCGAGAGCATTGCGGCGTTTTCGCAGGGCGTTTTTGACGTCGTCGGGGTTGGACCGAACAAATTTGATGTCGAGCATGGGATATCCTTGTCGTCGTGGCGTTTGCCGTGATGGTTTCAAGAACCACGACATAGCCCGCCTCGGGGTGAATCTCAAGACGATCGCTTTCGGGCGTGTTGGAAAAAAATTCGGGTTTGTCCCTTGACTTCCCATTGCCAGGGATTATTTGCCCCACTGTCCTGAATGGACGGGAGCGGCGGAGCCGGTCCTTATTCTGGCACTCCTTCTGGAAGAGTGCCAAAAGAAAAGTGTATATGGAAGAAATTCTTAAACATCTTGGAGGAAAAACATGAAACTGAGACCGTTGCACGACCGTATTCTGGTCAAGCGCCTGGAAGAAGAGCAGGTGACCAAGGGCGGAATTATCATTCCCGATTCCGCAAAAGAAAAGCCCATCAAGGGTGAAGTGGTTGCCGCTGGTCCTGGCAAGGTCGCCGACGATGGCAAGCAGATTCCCATGGGTGTGAAGGCCGGCGATAACGTCATTTTCAACAAGTACGCCGGCACGGAAGTCAAGATTGATGGCGAGGAACTGCTGATCATGCGCGAGGATGACATTCTCGCGGTAATCGAAGCCTAATTTTTCCAAGAGTAAGGAGACGCATACATGGCTGCTAAAATTATCAAGTTTGATACCAAGGCTCGCGAAAGACTGAAAAAAGGCGTGGACACCCTGGCCGATGCCGTGAAGGTGACCCTCGGACCCAAGGGCCGTAACGTCGTGATCGAAAAATCCTTTGGCTCCCCGATCATCACCAAGGATGGCGTCAGCGTGGCCAAGGAGATCGAACTGGAAGACAAGTTCGAGAACATGGGCGCCCAGATGGTCAAGGAAGTCGCTTCCAAGACTTCCGACATCGCTGGTGACGGCACCACCACGGCCACCATCCTGGCCCAGGCCATTTTCGCCGAGGGCGTGAAGCTGGTCGCCGCCGGCCGCAACCCCATGGCCATCAAGCGCGGTATCGACAAGGGCGTCGAGGCCATCATCGGCAGCCTGGACAAGCTGGCCAAGCCTACCCGCGACCAGAAGGAAATCGCCCAGGTTGGCACCATTTCCGCCAACAATGACGCCACGATCGGCAACATCATCGCCGAAGCCATGGGCAAGGTCGGCAAGGAAGGCGTCATCACCGTCGAGGAAGCCAAGGGTCTGGAGACCAACCTGGACGTCGTCGAGGGCATGCAGTTCGATCGCGGCTATCTGTCCCCCTATTTCGTGACCAATCCGGACAAGATGGTTTGCGAAATGGACGCTCCGCTGATTCTCATCAACGAGAAGAAGATTTCCAACATGAAGGAGCTGCTCCCCGTGCTGGAGCAGGCCGCCAAGATGGGCAAGCCCCTGGTCATCATCGCCGAGGACATCGAAGGCGAGGCCCTGGCGACCCTGGTTGTCAACAAGCTGCGTGGCACATTGCAGGTCGTGGCCGTCAAGGCTCCCGGCTTTGGCGAGCGTCGCAAGGCCATGTTGCAGGATATCGCCATCCTGACCGGCGGCGAAGTTGTGTCCGATGACTTGGGCGTCAAGCTGGAAAGCATCGCCCTGAATCAGCTTGGTTCCGCCAAGCGCGTGGTCATCGACAAGGAAAACACCACCATCGTCGATGGTTCAGGTGAAGCCGAGGCCATCAAGGCCCGCGTCAAGCAGATCCGCAACGAAATCGAGGAGACTACTTCCGATTACGATCGCGAGAAGCTGCAGGAACGTCTGGCCAAGATCGTTGGCGGCGTGGCCGTGATCAATGTCGGCGCGGCGACCGAGACCGAGATGAAGGAGAAGAAGGCCCGCGTGGAAGACGCCCTGAACGCCACCCGTGCCGCCGTGGAAGAAGGCATCGTGCCTGGCGGTGGCGTGGCCCTGGTGCGTTGTCAGGCCGTTCTCGACACCGTGAAGCCCGCCGATGACGACGAAGCCGCCGGCGTGCAGGTCATCCGTCGCGCCATCGAAGAGCCCATTCGTCAGATTTGCGGCAACGCTGGCGTCGAGGGTGCCGTGGTCATCGACAAGGTCCGTCATGGCAAGGAAGACTTCGGTTACAACGCCGCCACTGGCGAATACGAGGATCTGCTCAAGTCCGGCGTCATCGATCCCAAGAAGGTGACCCGCATTGCCCTGCAGAACGCCGCTTCCGTGGCCTCCCTGTTGCTGACCACCGAATGCGCCATCGCCGAGAAGCCCAAGGAAGAAGCCGCTGCTCCGGCCATGCCCGGTGGCATGGGCGGCATGGGTGGCATGTACTAAGCCTCTCTGTGACGTGTTTGTGAAAAAGGCCGGGAAACCGGCCTTTTTTTTGGCCGCGCGACCGCCATGGCGCCTGGGTTTTGGGGGCGTGCTTGTCTGGCTCGCCGCTCTGGGCTAGACAGGTCGTCACGCCGCGAGGCGAAATCTTAAGCCGAGGATACGCACATGACTTGGGCTGTGTGGCTGGCCTTTGTGGCCGCCTGTTTTGTGTTCAGTCTATCACCGGGAGCCGGAGCCGTTTCAACCATGAGCACGTCCCTGGCCCAGGGGCCCCGGCGCGCCATGGCCAATATTCTGGGTCTGCAGATTGCCCTGGCCGTGCATATCGTGGTGGTCGCCGCCGGTCTGGGGATGCTGCTTTCGTCTTCGGTCTGGACCTTCACGGCCTTGAAGCTGATCGGGGCGCTGTATCTGGTCTGGCTGGGCGTGCAGAAATGGCGTGAGGCCCCGACTCTGGCCGTGGCCGGGGTCAGGATCGAGGGCGGGCTTTGGCGACTGGTCCGGACCGGGATGCTGGTCAATCTGACCAATCCCAAGTCCATCATTTTTCTGGCCGCGTTTTTGCCGCAGTTCGTGCAGGCGGGCAGCCCACAGGCCTCGCAGTATGCCATCCTGGGCTTGACCGTGCTGGCCATGGATTGGCTGGTCATGATCGGCTATGCCTTGCTGGCCGCTTCCCTGCGCACGGTCATGGCCACGCCCGTGGCCATGCGTCGGGGCAACCGCCTGTTCGGGTCCTTGTTCATCGGCGCAGGCCTGGCCCTGGCCTCGGCCAAGGCTGCCTGACGGGAGGTTTCGTGCGCGCCATGTTCACTCCGAGCCGCGTGCAGCGGCTGATTCAGGTTCTCTATTTTGGGTTTATTCTCTTTGTGGGGTGGCGATTTTCCCGTTTCGTGCTTTGGGCCACTGGCCAGAGCGAGGTCATGACGCCGCGTCCGGCCTCGGTGGAGGGCTTTTTGCCCATAGCCGCCCTGATGGGCCTGCGTCGGCTGCTCGAAAGCCAGGTCTGGGACCGGGTGCATCCGGCTGGGTTAACCATTTTTTTGGCCGCCCTGGGCATGGCGTTGTTTTTCCGTAAAGGGTTTTGCGGCTTCATCTGTCCCGTGGGGTTGCTTTCCG
The DNA here is from genome assembly GCA_009930495.1 of Deltaproteobacteria bacterium. Taxonomy (NCBI): domain Bacteria; kingdom Pseudomonadati; phylum Myxococcota; class Myxococcia; species Deltaproteobacteria bacterium. Next base: position 15,013 of record RZYB01000034.1, on the reverse strand, counting down.
GTCTGCTCGACAATCTGGGCCGGCGGCTCCATCTGTCCCTGGTTCCGACCGGAATCGGCGGCCGTATTTTGGCCGCGCCCAAATATCTGCTTCTGGCATTTTTCCTTTATACCGTGTTCATCGGCATGGATCGGGCCGCCGTGGAGTCCTTTGTCGCCGCGCCGTACAACTACGTGGCCGACGCCAAGATGCTGCATTTTTTCCAATCCCCGTCGGGACTGACGCTGTCCATTCTGGTCGGATTGGCCGTGCTGGGCGTGTTTTTCCGTGGCGCCTGGTGCCGTTATCTCTGCCCGTATGGCGCGCTGCTTGGCCTTTTGAGCTGGTTCGGCCCGACGCGGGTGACGCGCGACGACACCGTGTGTATCGGCTGCCAAAAATGTTCCCGGGCCTGTCCCGGGGGCATCCGCGTTCATGAAAATCGTGTCGTGCTTTCGCCGGATTGCCTGGGTTGCCTGCGTTGCCAGGAGGCCTGCCCGGTACCGGGGTGCATCACCCTGCGCGCGGCCGGCAAGGTCGTTCCGTTCTGGGTCACGGGTCTGGGCAGCGTGGCACTGCTCGTGTCGGCCTGGCTGGCGGCCCGACAGTTCGGATTGTGGGATCAGGACATCCCTTTGGGCATGGTCCGGCGTTTTTATCAGATGTTCTTGTAGCCGCCTGTTTGCACGGCTTTTGACAGAGGCCGGGCGCCGTGAGTAGGGCGGGGAATATTTTTTGATCGAGGTTCCCGTGTCCACTCCCCACGAAATATTGCGTTCCGTGTTTGGCTACGCCGACTTTGTCGGGCCGCAGCGCGCCATCATCGAAACCATTGTCTCCGGCCGCGACGCCGTGGTCCTCATGCCCACGGGTGGCGGCAAATCCCTGTGCTACCAGATTCCGGCCCTGATCCGTCCGGGCACGGGCGTGGTCGTTTCGCCGCTCATCGCCCTCATGCGCGATCAGGTCCAGGGCCTGACCCAGATGGGCGTGCGCGCGGCGGCCCTGAATTCGTCCTTGTCTTCGGAGCAGGCCCGGACCGTGGAAGGTGATTTGGTCGCCGGCCGTCTGGATTTGATCTACGTCGCGCCGGAGCGTTTGGTTCAGCCCTCGTTTCTGGAGCAGTTGGCCCGCATTCCCCTGGCCTTGTTCGCCATCGACGAGGCCCACTGCGTGTCCCAGTGGGGGCATGATTTCCGCCCCGAATACACGCGGCTGGCCGTGCTGGCCGAGCGTTTTCCCGGCGTGCCCCGTCTGGCCCTGACGGCCACGGCCGACGAGCCGACCCGACGGGACATTGTCCATCAGCTGGGCCTGGAATCTGCCCGGCTGTTTGCCTCGGGCTTTGATCGTCCGAATATCCGTTATCTGGTCGCGCCCAAGGACCATCCCGAACGTCAGTTGCTGGAGTTTTTGCGCTCCCGCCCGGCCGGTGAGGCCGGCATCGTCTACCGCATGTCGCGCAAGAAGGTCGAGGCCACGGCCGCGCGGCTGGCCGAACAGGGATTTGTCGCCTTGCCGTATCACGCCGGCCTGGACCCGGCCACGCGGGCGGGCAACCAGGAGCGGTTCATGCGCGAGGATGGCGTGATCATGGTTGCCACCGTGGCTTTCGGCATGGGCGTGGACAAGCCCAACGTGCGTTTCGTGGCCCACCTGGACCCGCCGTCGAGTCTGGAAGCCTATCATCAGGAAACGGGCCGTGCCGGGCGGGATGGCCTGCCGACCGTGGCCTGGATGGTTTATGGTCTGGCCGATATCGCCATGCTGCGCCGGCTGGTGGCCCAGGACGACGCCCGGACACAGGGGCCGGCGGGCCAAGGCGACACCGAAAGCCGCCAGCGCCACGAGCGCCTCAAGCAGCACAAGCTGACCGCGCTTTTGGGTTATTGCGAAACCACCCAGTGCCGGCGGCAGGTCTTGTTGCGCTATTTCGGTCAGGAACTGGCCGAGCCCTGCGGCAACTGCGACACCTGCCTCGAACCGGTGGAAACCTGGGACGGCACCATTGCCGCTCAAAAAGCCCTGTCGAATATTTTTCGCACCGGAGCGAGGTTCGGGGCCGGTCATCTGGCCAATGTCCTTATCGGCAAGCAGGACGCGGCCGTGGCCCGTTGGGGGCACGACACGGTTTCCACGTTCGGCATCGGAGACGAATTGTCCCGCTCCGAATGGCTGGGCGTGTACCGCCAGCTGGCGGCCGCCGGCCTGGTGGATGTCGATCTGGACGGGTTTGGGGCGCTGACGCTCAATGCCCGCAGTTGGGACGTGATGAAGGGACGGGAAGCGGTTCGTCTGCGCCGCGACCCGCCGCCCACTGCCCGTATCCGCGCTCCCAGGCTGGCCGCGCCCACCGACGCGGCGCTGCAAACGCCCGAGGCCCGTACCTTGTGGGACAGTCTGCGCGCCTTGCGCCTGCGCATCGCCCAGGAACAGAACGTGCCGCCCTATGCCGTGTTCGCCGACCGGACCCTGCTCGAAATGATCCGCTTCCGGCCGCAAGGGGTGGCGGCGTTGCTGGGGATAAGCGGGGTGGGGCGGACCAAGCTGCGCGTGTACGGTGAGCGGTTCGTCGAAGTCCTGGCCGCGCACGAGGCCGAGCACGGCCGCCCGGACGGCTTGCCGCCGCTGCCCGCGCCGCCCCCGGACAAGATGATCCGGGCGGATGGGGTTTCCGAAACCGAGCGCGCGAGCGTCGAGTTGCTGCGTTCTTCCGGGTCCGTGGCCGCCGTGGCCCAGGCCCGCAATCTGAAACCCGCGACCGTGTACGCGCATCTGACCAAGGCCGTGGCACGGGGCGAATTGAGCGTGGAGCAGGTTACGGGACTGTCCGCGGGCGAAATCGCCCGTATCGGGGACGTTGTTCGGCAGCTGCGCGCCCAGGGTTTCGCCACCCTGACCGCCGTGCATGAGGCGCTGGACGGAGCGTACGGATATGAAATTTTGCGCTGCGTGCTGGCCGGGATGGAGACGCCGTGAGGATATATCTCGTGGGCGGGGCCGTGCGGGACCGGGTGCGCGGTCTGGAGCCGGCCGACCTGGATTATGTGGCCGTGGGCGCGCCGCCGGACACGGCCGAGGCCGAACTGCGCCGGCGCGTGCCGGGCCTGACCCGCGTTGGTAGGGGTATTCCGGTATTCGTGCGTGGCCAAGCCCAGTACACCATTTCTCCTTTTGAGCGCATCGAGGGCGATCTTGCCTCGCGCGATCTGACCATCAATGCCCTGGCCCAGGACGAGGCTGGGTGCGTCATCGGTCATCCCCTGGCCTTGGCCGACCTTCGGGACAAGGTTCTGCGGCCCGTGGCCGTGGCCAACTTTCTGGCCGATCCCCTGCGGGCCGTGCGCGCGGCCCGGTTTGCCGCCGCGTTGCCGGATTTTGCCGTGCACGGGGAGTTGCTTGCGGCCATGCGGGCCGTTTCGCCCCTTGCCCTGGGCGCGGTGGCCGCGGAGCGGGTCGGCCAGGAAACCCTCAAGGCCTGCGCTGGCGCGCGTCCGGGAAATTTTCCGCGCGTCCTGCGTGATGGCGGCTGTCTGGAGCCATGGTTCACGGAGTTGGCCGGGGCCGACGCCATCCCGGCCGGGCCGCCCGCCTATCATGATGCCAGCGTCCTGGAGCACACGGCCCGGGTCATGGACGGCTGCGCCGGTGAAACCGTGGCCGCCTGGATGGCCCTGTGTCACGATTTGGGCAAGACGACCACGCCGACCACGGAGCTGCCGCATCATTTCGGACACGAGGAGCGCGGCGAAATCCTGGCCGAGACCCTGGCCCGGCGGCTGCGCCTGCCGAGCCGGTATCTGTCCGCCGGTCGTCTGGCCGCGCGCTGGCACATGGCCGGTGGATGCTACACGGCGTTGCGCCCCGCGACCAGAATCCGCATGCTGCTGGCCCTGGACAAGGCCGGACTGCTCGCGCCGTTTTTCCTGCTGGTGGCGGCGGACGGGGGCGGGGAACATCTGGACCGGGCGCAACGGGAACTGACCGTGATCAAGACCGTGGTCCTGCCCGAAAAGCACCGCGACCAAGGGCCGAAAAGCGCCGACATCCTGCTGCATCTGCGTTGCGAGGCCCTGGCCCGGTTGGACGGATAGCAGGGGAAACGATCATGGAAGCGGCGGGAGCGTGGCTTTTGCGTGGCGTTTGGCCGCGAAGGATCCCTGTCTGGCGAGTTGACATGATGCTGCTGGGAGGGTCTGGGCGAAGAGCCCGAAAGGTCTGTCCGTCGTGATGGACGGAGTGGCGCGGGCTTGAGGTTATTCGCGGTAAATCCGGGGCATGGGCAGATCCCATGCCTGATAAAAGGGGAGCAGTTTGCCGCTTTTGGCCAGGGCGCGCATGCCGTTTTCGTAGCGATCGCGCAGGGCCGCGCCTCGCGCGGTGGAGGCGAACGCGGGATAATAGCCCCGGAAACCGATGGATTCGATGCGGTAGTCCTTGATTGCGAGTCCTTCGTCATTGGTGGCGATGGCTTCCTCGATCAGGTTGCGGTCGTCGATGTAAAAATCCGCGCCGCCGTGAAGGACCCGCTTCAAGGCATCCTCGGCGGTGCGGGTTTCCCGGAAGTGGACGGGCACGGGAAATTCTCCAGGCGAATAATAGCCAAGCCTCCATACCAGCCGTTGGTTCTTGATGGTTTCCGGACCGCTCCAGACGATGCCCCGGTTTTTGAAAAAGGCGTGGAATTCACCTTCGTACAGAGGCAGCGAGGACAGGCTCAGCCCCGGTTTTTCGTGGGAAAGGCAGGTGTAGATGTCCGCCTCGCCGTTTTGGAGCATGACCAGACCGCGTTTGGCCGGGACGAAGCTATGCCGGATCGTGTCCGGCGCGAAAATAGCCCGCAACACGTCGAAATAAAGACCCTGCCCATTTTGGTCCGTGAATTTTGCCCAGGAAGGCGAGGCTGTGCGGATTTCGTCGGACCAGGAAGAATTGTTTCCCAGGAGTACCAGCATGGCCGCGATCGCGACCATGGCCAATGGCATTCGTTTTTTCATGCGTTACGCATAGCATCCGCCACGGATGGCGACAAGCTGTTTGCGCGCCAGGAACACTTGGTCCGAGGCTGATTCGGGAGTTTTGTTTTTCGCTCGGATGGAGACAGCCCTCCAGAAACCATGTAGATTTCGTGCTGGGAGGATGACTTCCAAAGTTTTTTCGGAAGACGGGCGCTGTTTTTTTGAAAAAATGAGTTCGGTGGTGTCCAAGAGGGTGATCTGCGGGATTTTTCGTTTTTCCCGGGTCCCGGTGGGCGTTGGCATGCATCCCACGGAGCGCGTATGTTCAAGCTCAAGCCATTCCATATCGTTTTTTTGTACGCGGTTGCTGGAATCGTATGGATTCTCTTTTCCGACGAACTGGTGCACGTTCTGTTCGCGTCCGAGTCCGGCCCGCTGCATCTGGTCAATACCCTCAAGGGATGGTTTTTTGTTCTTGTCACCTCGCTTTTGCTCTATTCCCTGATTCGCGAATACGACTCCCAGTGCCAGGAGCAGGCCCAGGCCGTTCACGACAGCGCCGAACGTCTGAATCTGGTCCTGCGGGCCACCAACGACGGCTGGTGGGATTGGGACATGACCGCCAACACCATCTATTATTCGCCCCGGTGCCTGGACATGCTGGGGTATGGTCGGGAAGAGGCCGGGACGGACCCCGGATTCTGGCGGCGGATTCTGCACCCCGACGACGCGGACATGGTCGATCGGGCGCTCCGATCCGATCTGGGGGGGCCGAATGCGTCCTGGGAAGGGGAGTTTCGACTGCGCCACAAGGACGGCCACGAGGTGCCGCTTTTGTGCCGGGCGTTTGCCGTGCGTGACAAGACGGGGCGCATTGTCCGTCTGTCCGGCGCCAATACCGACCTGACCAACCGCAAGGCCGCCGAAAAAGCCCTGCGCGACAGCGAAACCCGGTTTCGGCTGGTGGTCGAGACCGCGCCGGAGAGCATTATCGTCCATTCGTATGGTGATTTTCGGATCGTGTACGCCAATCCCGCCGCGTTGCGCTTGTTTGGGGCCCGACAGCCGGAAGATCTGCTTGGTTCGTCCATTCTGGATCGCTTTCCCGCCACCACGCATCCAACCATCCGGAAACGCATGGCGCGCCTGGGTCAGCCCCGGGACGTGGCCTTGATCGAATATCCGTTTGTTCGCCTGGACGGCGGCGAGGGGCATGTCGAGGTCGCCTCGGTTGGCGTGTCGTGGGACGGCCTGGACAGCCGCTTGTCCTTTGGTCGCGATGTCACCGAACGCCACCGGACGCGGGAGGAATTGGTCCGGGCCAAGGAGGCGGCCGAGGTCGCCAACAAGGCCAAGTCCGAATTTCTGGCCAACATGAGCCACGAGATCCGCACGCCGCTCAACGGCATCTTGGGGATGCTCCAGCTGTTGCGCATGCTGGACCCACCTCGGGAGCAGGGCGAATACATCGACAACGCCATCCAGTCCGCGTCCCGCCTGACCCGGTTGCTGTCCGATATCCTGGATTTGTCCAAGATCGAGGCCAACAGGCTGAGTTTGTATAAAAGTACTTTTGATTTCAGTGAGCTGTATCGCTCCGTGCGGGATCTGTTCGCGGCCGTGGCCCAGGGCAAGGGCGTGGCCTTGGTTTTTGATATTGATGAGCGGATTCCGGCCCAACTTGTCGGCGATGAAGTCCGCCTGCGCCAGATTTTGTTCAATTTGGTCGGCAACGCGCTCAAGTTCACGGACTGCGGCGAGGTGCGGATCGAAATTCTGATCGCATCCCGGACGGAGCGGGAGTTGCGCGTGGCGTTCGTCGTCGGCGATACCGGCTGCGGCATTGCCCCGGACCGGCTGCGCGATGTCTTCGAACCCTTCACCCAGGTTCAGTCCGCCTTGGTCCGCGATCATCAGGGGGCGGGGTTGGGGTTGGCCATCGTGCGCCGTATCGTCGGGATCATGGACGGAGAGATCTATGCTGAAAGCGAGCCGGGTATCGGCACTTCGATTCATGTCCTGGTCCCCTTGGAGTTGCCTGGAGACCGGCCGGCCATCGTGCCCCAGTCGGGCGTCCCTCGGCATCGGACCGGGCTGCGCATCCTGGTCGTCGAGGACGACGCCGTGAACAGCCTGGCCTTGAAGCGCATCCTGGAAAAATCCGGCCATGCGCCCGTGTGCGTCGGCAATGGGCGGGAAGCCCTGGACATGGCCGCGACCACGGACTTTGACTTGATTTTGATGGATCTCCAGATGCCCGTCATGGACGGGTTGGAAGCCACGCGTCTGATCCGGGGCGGTCACGTCCGTGGCGTGAACGCGCGCATTCCGATCATCGCCATCACCGCCTATGCCATGCGCGGGGACCGGGAGCGGTTTCTCGCGGCCGGCGCCAACGAGCATCTGCCCAAGCCCGTGGACCGGCACGTCTTGATCACGTCCATTGACGCGGTTATGTCCGCCGTCGGGTCCGATCCGGCGTAGTCGGCGGTGTCCTTGTGTCCTTTTTTCGCGCGGAGGTGCGCATGTCCGTTTCCATGAGTCAGGCGCGGCAAATGGTGTCGCTTCTGGATCTGACCAATCTTGCCGGCAACGCCGCTGTTGCCGATATCGAGTCCTTGTGCGCCAGGGCCGGCGGCCCGCACGGGCACGTCGCCGCTGTCTGTGTTTTTTCCCGTTTTTTGCCCCAGGCCAGGGGTGCCCTGGCAAAGAACGGTCTTGCCGGTGTGCGTCTGGCCACCGTGGCCAATTTTCCGGGCGGCGATCCGGACGCGGCCCCGGTCGTGGCCGAAATCCGGTCGTGTCTGGCCCGTGGCGCGGACGAGGTGGACGTGGTTTTGCCGTACAGGGCGTTTTTGGCTGGCCAGACCCGGACCGTGCGGGAATTTTTGGTGGCCTGTCGGGCGGCCTGCGCCGGACGCTGCCTGAAAGTCATTCTGGAAACAGGCGTTTTGGCCGAGCCGGCATTGATCCGCGCGGCCAGCCTCCTGGCTGTCGAATGTGGCGCGGATTTCCTGAAAACCTCCACCGGCAAGGTCGCGGTCCACGCCACGCCCGAAGCGGCCCGGATCATGCTGGAGGTCATCGCCAGCCAGGGCGGGCGGGTGGGCTTCAAGGCTTCGGGCGGACTGAAAAGCGCGGTCCAGGCCCAGTCTTATGTCGATTTGGCCGGAGCCATTCTTGGGCCGGATTGGGTGTCTCCAGCCACCTTCCGTCTTGGGGCAAGCGGGCTTTTGGATGATTTGCTGGCCATTCTGAATTCCTCGCCAGACCCATGCGCCGCGTCTGTCTGATCGTGCTCGATTCCCTGGGCGTGGGCGGGGCGCCGGACGCGGCCCGTTATGGCGACGCGGGCGCGGATACCCTGGGTCACATTGCCCTGGCCTGCGCCCAGGGCCGGGCCGAGACCGGCCGTTCCGGGCCGCTCTCTCTGCCGACGTTGGCCGGTCTTGGGCTTGGCTTGGCGGCGGAACTGGCCACGGGCGTCCTGCCGCCGGGATTGGCACCGCGCGGCCCGGTTCTCGGGCGCCATGGCTGTGCCACCGAGGAAAGTCTGGGCAAGGACACGCCCAGCGGCCATTTCGAGATGACCGGTGCGCCGGTGCGCGAGCCCTGGGGGTATTTCGAGGCCGCGACAAACTCCATTCCCGCCGGGTTGCTGGACCGCTTGATCGCGCGGGCCGATCTGCCCGGCGTGCTCGGCAACTGCAAGGCCTCGGGCACGGATATCCTGGTTCGTCTGGGCCGCGAGCACATCGCCAGCGGCAAGCCCATTGTCTACACCTCCGTGGATTCCGTTCTCCAGATCGCGGCGCATGAAACGTATTTCGGGCTGGAACGCCTGCTTGGCGTCTGTCGCGTGGCCCGCGAGCTGGTCGACGCATATCGCATCGCCCGGGTCATTGCCCGGCCCTTCGTGGGCGAGGAGGAAACGGGCTTTGTGCGCACGGGCAACCGTCGTGATTTTTCCATGCCCGCGCCGGGGCTGACGGTGCTCGACCTGTTGTGCGCGGCCGGCGGCGAGGTCGTGGCCGTGGGCAAGGTGGCCGATATCTTCGCCCATCGGGGCGTGACCCGGTCCATCAAGGCCGTGGGTCCGGATCAGCTTTTGGACGCGACCCTGGCCGCCTGGGACAACGCGCGGGAAATGAGCCTGATCATGACCAATTTTGTTGATTTTGATTCGGTTCATGGTCATCGTCGCGACGTGAGCGGCTATGCCCGCGCCCTGGAAGCCTTCGACGCGCGGCTGCCCGAGCTGCTGGGCCGCCTGGGGCCTGGGGATTTGTGCATTCTGACGGCGGATCACGGTTGCGATCCGACCTGGCCCGGCACGGATCATACCCGGGAGCGGGTGCCGATTCTGGCCTTTGGCCCGGACATCCGTCCGGGGAGCATGGGCCGGCGCGCCCTGGCCGATGTCGGGGCGACCGTGGCCGCGTTTTTGGGCCTTGCCGCGCCCGCGACGGGATTCACCTTCGTGGATTCCGGGGAAGTACCTTCGAGGAGGACAGAGATTTCATGACGCCCGTATTCAGTCCCGATCCGAATTCAGTGTGGGATCGGTTGACGCCGACCCTGGTCCGCCTTTTGGTCTGGGGCGGCGTTTTTTCCGTGCTGTTCATCCTGCGTTCCTTTTTTTTGCTGCTCTTTTTCACCTTCGTGTTCGGCTATATCCAGAATCGCGGCGTGAACTGGCTGGAGCGGTTCGTCCCCAACAGACCCTTCCGCACGGTGCTCGTGGCAAGCCTGTTTCTGGGCGTGCTGGTTGCCGTGGGCGTGTTCTTGGTGCCGCGCGCCAAGGAACAAACCGTGCTGTTCGTGGCTCAGATCCCGGACTACGTGGATCGCCTGGATCAGGAATTGGTGGATTTGAGCGCCCGGTATCCCTGGCTGCGTAACGTGGTGCCGGAGCTCGATCCCGAATCCTTCGAGAGCCATACGCTGAATGGTTCGCGGGTCGGATCGTTGGTGCAACAGCTGTTCGGGATTTCCGCCGTGCAGGACGGACAGCACAATTTCAACCAGCTCCTGGAATTGGTCCGGGGCGTGGGCGGGAGCGTGGCGGCCATTGCCTCGGCCTTTTTGCTGGCCCTGCTGTTTTCGTTTCTGATCGTGCTCGATCTGCCGCGTCTGACCGCCAGCGTCCGTTCCCTGAAAAATACCAAGCTCGATTTCATTTACCGCGAGGTATCCGGCAGTATCCACGATTTCGCCAATGTTCTGGGCCGTTCCCTGGAAGCGCAGTTCATGATCGCGGTCATTAACTCCGTGCTGACCGCTGTCGGCGTGGCGCTTTTGGGGCTGGGCCCGAAGATGGCCTTTCTGACGGTCATCGTCTTTTTGTGCAGCTTCATTCCCGTGCTCGGGGTGTTCATCAGTTCCGTGCCCATCTGTCTGGTCGCCCTGCAGACGTCCGGGCTGACGACCATGCTCCTGGCCATCGTCATGATCACGGTCATCCATCTTGTGGAAGGCTACATTCTCAATCCCAAGATTTACGGTTCCTACATGCGCATCAATCCGGTCATCGTGCTCGTCATCCTGACCATCGGCGCTAAGCTGTTTCATGTCTGGGGACTGGTTCTGGGCGTGCCCATCTGCACCTATATTTTCGGCCATGTCATCCGACGCGAAGCCGCTGTCGAGGAAACGGCCGGAGACGCCAACGGCTGATCGTTGGCCCGGCGCCGCCACGGTTCGCGGCCAATGGAATACCGGCCGTGGCGGCGTCGTCTGCTGTCCGGAGGGCTAGTCGTAGAGCCGCCGCAGTTTTTCATCGGCCATCGTGGGCTGGATGATGGCCGCCCATTCCTGGGTATTCCATGTTTGCAGGGCGTTGTGGGTGCTGAGGTAGTTTTCCGGAATCGGGTGTGTTCCGTAAACAACCGGGATGCTGAATTTTTGTTCAATGAAATTTTTGAAGTACGCAATGTGCGGACACGGTGGATAACCGACGATAAATCCCGTGGCGAAATGGATGGCTTCGACGCCGTTTTTGAGCATTTCGATGGCCGCATACTCGATGTTGCCGCCGGGACAGCCACCACAGCTGGTGTATCCCACGAGTTCAAGTGAAATGTCCTTGTCGTAGATATCAAAAGCCCCTTCCCGATTGCGCATGGAGCGCAAGCATTTTCCACCCGCGCAGTTTTTGTACCGATCACAGATGATGATGCCGATTTTCATTGCGTTATACCTCGTCGATTGAATGGTTGCGTTGTGCTGGGATGTCCGCCGTCATTTCATGCCTCTGATCGCGACAAACGCGCCTTGGCCGAATCCATTCCGAACGCGCGGCGATGTTGCCGGCTCAAGCAGGGTCTGCCTGAATTCAAGGTTCGTGAAGCCCGTGGTGCGCAGGTGCGCGCACACTTCCGGAGCCGAGAAAAAGGTCGCGTCTTTGTAGAAAACGCTGGCGTCGCGGTTTTGTTCGTAACGTTTGCCAAGGGCGCTTTCCTTATCGACAAATCCGACAATGATGCCGCCGCCGGGCCGCAATACCCGGTGCGCTTCTTTAAATGACGAGCGAATGTCGTCCACGAAGCAGATGGTCGTGACCATGAGGACCACATCGAATTCGTTGTCGGGAAACGGCAAATCCTCGGCCGTGCCGCGCGCGACGTGGATGCCCAGGGAGTCGGCTTTGCGGGCCATTATCGTGGATGGCTCCAGGCCGATCCGGATGCCCAGGGGCACCGCGAATTTTCCGGAACCCACGCCCACCTCCAGGGCGAGGCCCAGGGGCGAGGGCAACACCTGGCGGATGGCTTCCAGTTCATCGTCATAGGCCGCGCTGTTTTTTTCGAACCACGCGTCGTATCTGTCACTATGCGCGTCGAAGGGTTCTGTCCTGGGCATGGGCGCCTCCGGATTGATGTGGTTGTTTCCGGACGGTTAGGACAAATATGGGCCTGTGTCGATTCCAGGTCGGCCGGAGAATCTGCCGGATTCGGGAAGGCCGTGGCGTGGACGAGAACACCTCTTTGTTCGCGTTGCGGGCCGTGGCGTCTTTCAGTAGCTTTGGCGCAGGCTGTTTTTTTGTCCCGTCTTGCCCCGGAGCTGCCCATGCCCTTTACTCCCGTCCTGCACCTGGTTGCCCAGGATTCCGAATTCCGGAAATTTCATGAGCTTATGTCCCGCAAGGTCCAGAATATCCTTCTTGTGTCCACGGCCTATGACGCCTGGGTCATGGAGGAGGACTGCAAGCTGTCCGAGCGCATTGTGTCCGAATACCGGGGTCTGAACCTGAGCCGGCCACCGCGTCTGACCTGGGCCTCCAGTGCCGAGGAGGCCCTGGCCGTCCTGTCCGAGAGGCGCTTTGAGCTGATCATCCTCATGCCCCAGCTGGCCGAGCAGGAGGGCGTGAGCCTGGCGCGGCGGATCAGGGATCTGGGTCTGGGCATTCCGGTGTATCTGCTGACCCACCGTGAGGTCTTTCTGCCCGGCGAGACGCCGCCCGAGGGCGTGGATCGCCAGTTTGTCTGGACCGGCAACGTGGATTTGCTCGTGGCCCTGGTCAAGAGTGCCGAGGATGCCATGAACGTCGGGTTCGACACCGAAAGGGTGGGCATCCGGGTCATTATCGTCGTCGAGGATTCGCCACGCTACCAGTCCAGCCTGTTGCCCATCCTGTATCGGGAGCTGGTATTCCAGACACAGGACGTCATCCGTGAAGGGCTCAATCAGGAGCATCGTCTGCTGACCATGCGCTGTCGGCCCAAGATCCTTTTGGCGGCCACCCACGAGGACGCCCTGGCCTTGTTCGAAAAATACGAACCCTATGTTTTGAGCGTGTTGTCCGATGTCCGATTTCCCCGCGACGGGGTGCTCGATCCCCTTGCCGGGGTGGACCTTTTGGATAGGGTCAAGGCGCGCCGCTTCGACATCCCGCTGCTTTTGATGAGCAACCAGCCGGCCAACGCCGAGCATGCGGCACGGATATCAGCCACCTTCGTGGACAAGAATTCGCCCTCGCTTCTGGCCGATGTGCGCCGTTTTGTCCGCGACCGGCTGGGCTTCGGGAAATTCGTGTTTCGGGACGAGAGCGGCGTGGAAATCGTCAAGGCCGGCAGTCTGTACGCCCTGGAGGAGCAGCTCAAGGTCGTGCCGGCGGACGTGCTCATCCGTCATTCCCGGAGCAACGATTTTTCACGCTGGTTTTTCGCCCGCACTGAATTCGAGCTGGCCAGCCGGCTGCGACCCATGACCGAAAAGGATTTCGCTTCGCCGGAGCAGCTGCGCACGGGCGTCATCGAGATGATCCGCGCCCGTCGCGAACAACGGCAGAAGGGCATTATCGCCATGTTCAACCCGGTGGACTTCGACCCGGCCACGGATTTTTTCAAGATCGGCGAGGGTTCCCTGGGTGGCAAGGCGCGGGGACTGGCCTTTCTTTTTTCCCTGCTGAACCGTTTGCCCAGATTGCGGGACAAGTATCCCACGGTCGATTTCGTCGTGCCCAAGACCATGGCCATCGCCACCGAGGGCTTTGATTCCTTTGTGGAGATCAATGAGCTCAAGCCTCTGGGGCGCATGGACATGCCCGACGCGGAGGTCCTGGCCCGGTTCATGGCCGGTCGTTTTCCGCATCGGCTGCGTCGCCAGCTGCGGGCGTATCTGGCCTACGTGCATCATCCCCTGGCCGTGCGGTCGTCGAGCCTGTTGGAGGACGCCCAGTTCCAGGCCTATGCCGGCCTGTATTCCACGGTCATGGTCCCCAACAACCATCCGGATCTCGACGTGCGTCTGGACGAGCTGATCCAGGCCGTCATTCAGGTTTACGCGTCCACGTTTTTCCAGGCGCCCAAGGCGTTTTCACGTCGGGTCAGCCAGCGCACGGACGATGAAAAAATGGGCGTGCTCATCCAGCAGGTCATCGGCGAGGACTATGGCGGCTATTTTTATCCGGCCATTTCCGGGGTGGCCCAGTCTTATAACTATTATCCGTTTGGTCGCTTGAAGCCCGAGGACGGGGTGGCGACCATCGCCATGGGTTTTGGCAAGATCGTGGTTGACGGCGGCCAGACCCTGCGTTTTTCGCCCAAACATCCCAATATCCTGCCCCAGTGCCCGACCGTGGAACTGGCCCTGCGCACGGCCCAGAACGAGTTTTACAGCCTGCCCCTGGAACGCTGGCCGTGGCCTCGCGCGGATTTTTCCCTGTCCCGGCGCAATATCGCGGAGGCCGAATCGGACGGGCCCTTGAATCTCATGGCCTCGACGTTTTTTCCCGAGGAAGGCCGCATCCGTGATTCGGCCGCCGTTCCAGGCCTGCCGCGTGTGCTCCTCTTCGCCCCGGTTCTAAAGCATAAAATCCTGCCCTTGGCCGAGATTTTGTGCGACGTGCTGGCCGTGACCGAGGCGGCCATGGGTTGCCCGGTGGAGCTGGAGTTCGCTTGCAATCTGTACCCGGACAAGGATCGCCGGGCGCGGTTTTCCCTGCTGCAACTGCGGCCCATGACCGCCCGCGCCGATTTGAACCGGATCACCATCACCGACCAGGACCGGGCGCGGGCCTTTTGCCTGTCGTCGCACGCCCTAGGTAATGCCGAGAAGCGGGACGTGCTGGATATTGTCTTCGTGCGTCCCGAAACCTTCGAGGTGGCCAAGACAACCCAAATCGCCATGGAAATCGGGCATATCAACGCCCGGCTCACGGCCGAGGGCCGCAAGTATCTGCTGGCGGGTCCGGGGCGCTGGGGCACGGCCGACCGCTGGCTGGGCATCCCGGTCACCTGGAACGACATCTGCGGGGTGAGCGCCATCGTCGAGACACAAAGCCCCGAGCTTCGGGTGGAGCCATCCCAGGGTTCCCATTTTTTCCACAACATCACCACGCTGGGCATCAACTACGTCATGGTCTCGGGCAAGGATGGCGAGCGTTTTGACTGGGACTGGCTGGAAGCCCAGGGCGTGATCGCCGCGGACGAGCACGTGGTCCACGTGCGCCTGCCGCGTCCTTTGGTCATCAAGGTCGATGGCCGCAGTTCCGAGTGCGTCATGTTCATGGACGACGGTGAAATCGAGGTCGCGCCGCCTCCCAACCGGCCGGGGTGCTGCGCCGTCAGTCCGGA
>RZYB01000033.1 GCA_009930495.1 Deltaproteobacteria bacterium | reverse complement strand
AGATTGCCGTTCAACAGATAGATGCCATTGAAATCCGTGGCGTTGGCGATTCGGGTGATTTCCGAGGCCATGGCCTGGTATTCCGAATCAATGATCATGCGCTGGTCCGAGGTGTAGGTGCCGGTGGCGGCCTGTTCGGCCAGTTCCTTCATGCGGATCAGCTTTTCGTCGATGACACCCAGCGCTCCATCGGCGGTCTGAATCAGGGAGATGGCGTCGTTGGCGTTGCGCACGCCCTGGTTCAGGGTGGAGATATCGGCGCGCATGAGCTCGCGAATGGCCAGACCGGCGGCGTCGTCGGCGGCGTTGTTGACGCGCAGGCCCGAGGACAAACGCTGCGTGGATGTTGCCAGGCTGCTGTACGAGCTGGACAGGTTGCGAGCCGCGTTCATGGCCATCAGGTTGTGATTGATAACGAGCGACATAAAAAATTCCTCCTTGAAAGGGTATCGGCTTCCTTGCCTTGGGATTCGAGCAGCTCTTGGGCTGCATCATTGGTCTTGCTGTGAGAATCGGCGGGGAGCGGAATTTCTTTAGGAGTTTTTTTGTCCGACAGATGTTTGGGCTGCGATTTATTCGAAATCAAAGATATGGCGCCGCGCATCGGCCACGGGAATGCCACGGGAGAGGGCGATGGCTTCCAGATTGTCCTCGGCGTCCGATTTGCGCAGATAGAGCGGGGTGGGAGCGTGCTCGGAAAAGGTGGCGTCCAGGGCCGCCTGGAGCAGGGTCATGGGGGCGGGGGTGTCGAAATTCACGGGAAGGAGGGGGCATTCGGCCAGTTCACCCAGCTCGGGATTCCGTCGCGCGCCGCTGCCCGCCACGAGGCGGGGGGCTTGGCGTGAAACCAAAAGTCGCGCGGCCTCGGTGACCGCCATGGGCTTGATGCCGTCCAGGGGCTGTTCCTGAATAAAGCCCCGCAGATAAACTTGGCCCTTGCGTGCGTGCGTGGCGATCCAGACTTCGTGACGCGCCGGGGTCGGGATCTGTCGCGCCAACACGGCATGATACTCCAGGCCCGCCATGGGCAGGCCCGCTGGGCGGGCCAGTCCGTACATGGCGGCATGGGCGATGCGCAGTCCCGTGAATGAGCCCGGGCCGCGTACGCAGGCGATTCCAGCCAGATTTTTGGCGCCCAGCCCTCGCGACTTCAAGGCCCGGTCCATGGCCATGGGCAGATGCCGGATGGATTGGCCGGGGCAGAGCATTTCCTCGGCGAACAGGAGCTCCGAGCTCGTGCCCAGGACCACCTGGACACGTTCCTCGGCGCAGCACAGCACGAGAATCGGACTAGCGGAAGTGGCGCAGGATATCATTGATGGTCGCGAAGACCATGAGCAGCAGCAGGAGCGTCATGCCTATTTTCAAGGCCATTTGCTGCACCCGTGGGCTCAGGGGCTTGCCGGTGATGGTTTCGAGAAAGAAGAAGAGAATGTGCCCGCCGTCCAGGACGGGAATGGGCAGCAGATTGAGCACGCCGAGGTTGATGCTGATCAGGGCGGTCAGGGCCAGCAAACTGGCCAGACCGTTTTGGGCCTCTTTGTGGATCATTTCGGAAATGAGGATAACCCCGCCCATGTCGGTCCAGGGGATGACCCGCTCCACCAATTTGACGATGCCCATGATCATGAGCCCGGTCACGTCCCAGATCTGTCTGGCGCCCTGGAACGACGCGGCCATGAAGCCCAGCTCGCGTGTCGAGAATTCCCCCTTGGGAGCGATGCCGAGCATGGGCATGGTCTTGATTTCGCCAAACAGGTTGCGCTTTTCCTGGAGTTTGGGCGTGATGTTCACGGAAAATTGTTCATTTTCCCGGAGCATGGTCAGGTGAAGCGCATCGCCCTGGTTGGCTTCGATGCGCTCGACCAGATCCTCCCAGATGGCAATGGGCTGGCCGTCCACGGCCAACACGCGATCACCGGGCAAAAGCCCCGCTTCCTGGGCCGCGCTGGCGTTGGTGACCTGGCCGATGACCGGCAACATGTCCTGGGCGCCGTTGACCCAGGCCAGCCCCCAGAAAATAATCCAGGCCAGGAGGAAATTGAAGAGTGGCCCAGCCAGGACGACCAGCATGCGTTGCCAGGGGGGGCGGGCGGAAAAGGATTCCGCCGTCGTGAAACCTTCGGGCAGGTCGGCGTCGGGGCTCTCGCCCACGAGTTGCACATATCCGCCCAGGGGGAAGGCGCAGACGCGGTAATCGGTCTTGCCGCGCCTGAAACCGGCGATGCGGGTGCCAAAACCCAGGGAAAAAACGCTGACCCCCATGCCCATGCCCTGGGCCACGAGAAAGTGGCCGAGCTCATGGAAGAAGATCAGGCCGCCCAGGACGAGCACCACCGCGAGAATGCTGGTTACCATGTCCCCTCCGCGATGGCCTGTTCGGCCTTGATTCTGATTTCGGCGTCCAGGTCCTGGATGGAGTCCAGGTCCGGAACGGCGGTTTCGACATGGGTTTCGAGCAGCCTCGCGATGAGTCGGGCGATTCCGGGAAACGAAACACGCTGGTCCAGAAAGGCCCCCACCGCGATTTCATTGGCCGCGTTGAGCACCACGGGATGGCTGGGGCTGGCGGCCATGGCCTCGCGGGCCAGGCGTAGGCAGGGGAAGCGGGTGTCGTCCGGGGCTTCGAAGGTCAGGGTGGCGAGGCTGGCCAAATCCAGCCGTTTCAGGTCGATGCGCAGGCGCCGGGGATAACCCAGGCAATAGCCGATGGGAATCTCCATGTCCGGGGTGCCCAGTTGGGCCAAGTGCGAGCCGTCGCTGTATTCGACCAGGGAATGGACAATGGATTGCGGATGCACGACGACGTCGACCTCGTTCAATTCGGCTCCGTAGAGATGGATGGCCTCGATGATTTCCAGGCCTTTGTTCATCATGGTCGCCGAATCAATGGTGATTTTCGCCCCCATGGACCAGTTGGGGTGCTTCAGGGCCTGGGCCGGGGTCGCGGCCTGGATTGCGTCCAGTGACTTGGTCCGGAAGGGGCCACCCGACGCGGTCAGGATCAGTCGGCTGGCCTGGGCCGGTCCATGCCCGACCAAGGCCTGGAACAGGGCGTTGTGTTCCGAGTCCACGGGCAGGATCACCGCGCCGCTGCTGGCGCAGGTCTGGCGGAAGAGATGCCCGGCCAGGACCAGCGCCTCTTTATTGGCCAGGCACAGAATCTTTCCCGCCCGCGCCGAGGCCAGGGCCGGAGCCAAGCCGGCCGCGCCGACCTGGGCCGCCAGAACGAGATCGGCTTCGTCCAGGGTGGCCAGGGCTTCGTAGCCACTGGGCCCGACCACGATTTCCGGTTTGTAGTCAGCGGGCAGCAGGGCTGCCAGGGCCTTTGCCCCGGCTTGGTCCAGCACCCCGAGGTAGCGGGGGCGGAAGGTTGCGGCCTGGCTGGCCAGGAGCTCGATATTCCGGGCCCCGGCCAGGGCCAGGATTTCCAGGCTCTCCGGATTTTTGGCCACGACCCGCAGCGTGCTGGCCCCGATGGAGCCCGTGCTGCCCAGGATGGACAGGCGTCGCCGGTTGCGGCGCTCCACGAGCGGGGAGGAAAGGGAGGAGATGTATTTCATGGGTTTTTGATGCGTCAGGCGAAAAACGGGTGGATGGCGGCGATTCCGCAGTACAGCGGGAGCACGAACAGCAGGCTGTCGATGCGGTCCAGGATGCCGCCGTGGCCGGGCAGAACCTTGCCCGAGTCCTTGACGCCACGCCAGCGTTTCAGGGCGGACTCAAAAAAGTCGCCCAACTGCGCGGCCACGTTCAGGCCCACGCCGAGGAGGGCAAAGGAGAGGATTCCGGCGTTTCCGATCATCAGCCCGGTGCCGACACTTGCCGCCACGCAGGCCACCAGGCCACCCAGACTGCCGGCCCAGGTTTTCTTGGGGCTGATCGATGGCCAGATTTTTGGTCCGCCGATGTGGCTGCCCGCATAATAGGCGCCCGTGTCCGTGGCGAATGTGCACAGGAGGACCAGGATGATTTCCGGAGCGCTCAAAAGACGCGCGAAACGCAGGACAAAAGGGAGATACAGAAGTCCGAACAGCAGAATCTGGCTGGTGGGAAAGGCATCCGGACGCTTGTTTTGGTCGTGGGTGAACAGAAAGGCCAAGGCGGCGGCCAACAGGGCGAGGCCGACCACGGCGCTTCCCGACCAGGTCAAGGGGGCCCAGACCATGCCCAGGGTCAGGATGATCCCGCCGGTTTTCCACGGCAGTCGATCCCGGCCCGGCCAGAACATCGCATAGAATTCCAAAAGCCCAAGAACGGCCACGACGGAAATGACAATGCTCAAAATCGGGTCACCTTGGTAGATGGCCCAGCCCAGCACGGGCAGGAGCAGAACAGAGGTCACGATGCGTTTGAGATGCGGCGCCGTCATGCGGATGCCTCGCCGGTCGTGCCGAAGCGGCGTTGACGGCGTCTGTATGCGTCCAGGGCCGCGTGCAGTTCCGGGACATGGAAATCGGGCCAGGCCACGTCGGTGAAATAGAGTTCGCTGTAGGCACTTTGGAAGAGCAGGTAGTTGCTCAATCGTTGCTCGCCGCTAGTGCGCAGGATGAGATCCGGATCGGGCATGCCGGCGGTATAAAGATGGGCGGCGATCAGGTCCTCGGTGATGTCCTCGGCCTTGATCCCGGCGCGAACCAGGGCCTGGCAGGCGCGCAGAATTTCATGGCGACCGGAATAGTTGAGGGCCAGATTGAGCGTCATGCCCGTGCAGCCTCCGGTCCTGGACTCCGCGTGGCGGAGTACTTGCCGCGTGGCCAGGGGCAATTCGTCGATTTCGCCGAGCACGTTCAGCCGGATGGACTGTTCCAGCAGGGCGGGCAATTCGGCGCTCAGAAATTCCCGGAGCAGGTCGAACAGGAAGCCGACCTCCTGCTTGGGGCGGGACCAGTTTTCCTTGGAGAAGGTATAGAGCGTCAGAAAGGGAATGCCGAGAATGCGGCATTCCCTGACGATTTCGCGCGCGGTTTCCGTCCCGGCCTTATGCCCGGCACTGCGCGAAAGCCCCCTGGCCTTGGCCCAGCGGCCATTGCCGTCCATGATGATCGCGAGATGGGTGGGAACAGACATGATCCGGCGCTAGATTTCCATGATTTCTTTTTCTTTCTCGGTGAAGACGGCGTCGGCTTTCTTGACGAACCCATCCGTGATCTTCTGCACTTCCTCCTGGCCCTTGCGCAGATCGTCCTCGCTGATTTCCTTGGCCGTTTGCAATTTTTTCAAATCTTCGTTCACGTCGCGGCGGACATTGCGGATGGCCACCTTGGCCTCTTCCGTGTATTTTTTGGCCATTTTGACCAGATCCTTGCGACGTTCCTCGGTCAGGGGCGGGATATTGATGCGGATGGCCCGGCCGTCGTTGATGGGGGTCAGGCCGAGATCGGATTTCATGATGGCCTTTTCGATGGAATTAAAGGCATTGCGATCCCACGGCGCGATGGAGATGGTCCGGCTGTCCGGGATGGACACCGAGGCCACTTGGTTGAGCGGGGTGGGGGTGCCGTAGTACTCGACCCTGATGTTGTCGACCAGGGTGGTGGAGGCCCGGCCGGTGCGCAGTCTGGCGAAGTCCTTGTCCAGATTGTCGATGCTTTTTTGCATCCTCGTCTTGCAGTCCTGTACGTGCTTGTCCATGGCTAGTCTCCTTTGACGATGGTTCCGATATCCTCGCCCATGACGACCCGTTTGATGTTGCCGGGCACGAAAAGATTGAACACGCCGATGGGCAGTTTGTTGTCCATGCACAGGGAAATGGCGGCGGAATCCATGACCCGCAGACGCTGTTGCAGGACGTCCAGATAGGTCAGGCTGGTGTACATGACTGCGTCGTCATGCTTTTCGGGGTCCTTGTCGTAGACGCCGCTGACCCTGGTGGCCTTGAGGATGGCCTCGCACTTGAGTTCCATGGCCCGGATCACGGCCGCCGTGTCCGTGGTGAAATAGGGGATGCCGGTGCCGGCGGCGCAGATGACCACGCGTCCTTTTTCCAAATGGCGGATGGCGCGGCGGCGAATGTAGGGCTCGGCCACTTCCTTCATGTCGATGGCGGTCATGACGCGGGTGGTGATGTTCTGTTTTTCCAAGGCGTCCTGCACGGCCAGGGCGTTCATGACCGTGGCCAGCATGCCCATGTAGTCGGCCGAGGCCCGGTCCATGCCCTTGGACGAAACCGAAACGCCCCGGAAAATATTCCCCCCGCCAATGACCAAGCTGAGTTGCACGCCAATGCTGGCCGCCGCGGCCACTTCCTGACAGATGTCCTGGATGGTCTGGGGGTCGATGCCAAAGCCTTGGTCGCCGGCCAGGGCTTCGCCGCTCAACTTGAGCATGACCCGGCCGTAACGGAGTTTTTCCATTGATTTCTCCCTTGCGGAAAACAGTGAACGAAAAGAGGCCGGGGCGTCCCCAGCCTCCTTCCCGGATGAGCGTATATCGACTTCGCGCTTCCGGTGCAACCGCCGCCATGACTTGCCCGGCGGAGGCGGCCCGGAGTAGGCCAAAAAAAAAGGGCCTTGCGGCCCTTTGTCTGTTATGCGCCCACCGCGAATCGGAAGAACCGAGCCACGGCGGCGTTTTTCCCGAGAATGTCCTTGATGGTCTTCTTGTCGTCCTTGATGAAGACCTGCTCGCGCAGACAGACTTCCTGATAGTATTTGCGGATGCGACCCTCGACGATTTTTTCGGCGATCTGAGCCGGCTTGCCCTCTTCCTTGGCCTGATTCAGGTAGATTTCCTTTTCCTGGTCCAGGGTTTCGGTCGGGATCTGGTCCGGGGTCACGCAGATGGGATTGGCGGCCGCGACCTGCATGGCGATATCCTTGGCCATTTCCGGGGTGGCATCGCCGGTCAGCTCGACCAGAACACCCAATTTTTTGTTGGAATGGACATAGCTGCCGATGACGCCGGGGCCGGACAGTTCCATGAAGGCCAGTCGGCCGGTCTGCATGTTTTCACCGATTTTGCCGATGAGACCGGTGAGGTCCGTGGCTTCGGCCGGCAAGGCCGCCATGTCTCCGGTTTTCTTTTCCAGGGCCAGTTTGGCGATGCCTTCGGCCAGGGCGATGAACTCTTCGTTCTTGGCCACGAAGTCCGTTTCGCATTTGAGCTCGCTCATGGCGGCGGACTTGCCGTCATCGGCCAGGAGGATGGTGATCAGGCCTTCGGAAGTTTCGCGGCCGGCTTTTTTGGCGGCCTTGGACAGGCCCTTTTCGCGCAGCCAGGCAATGGCCTTTTCCTCGTCGCCGTCACATTCGGTCAGGGCCTTCTTGCAATCCATCATGCCCACGCCGGTGCGTTCGCGCAGGTCTTTGACCATAGATGCTGTAATGCTCATCTTAATATTCCTCTTCACTGGCTTCGTCGGCCTCGGGGGCCGCGGCCGCGACCGGAATTTCAACGGTTTCGGATGCGGCCTTGGTCTGCTGGGGCATCTCGTCCTTGGCGCTGGCCAGGCCCTCGATGCAGGCGTCGGCCATGGCGCCGGCAAAAAGCTTGATGGCCCGGATGGCGTCGTCGTTGCCAGGGATGACATAGTCGATCAGGTCGGGATCGCAGTTGGTGTCGACCACGGCCACGATCGGGATGCCCAGCTTGCGGCATTCCTTGACCGCGATTTCTTCACGGTGCGGGTCGATGATGAAGGCCACCGCCGGCGGTTCTTCCATGTCCTTGATGCCGCCCAGGGTCAGGTTGAGCTTGGTCACCTCGCGCTCCATGCCGACGATTTCCTTTTTCAGGAAGCGGTTCACGGAGCCGTCCTCGAACATGCCTTCCAGCTTTTTCAGGCGGGCGATGCTGGTGCGGATGGTCTGGTAGTTGGTCAGCGTGCCGCCCAGCCAGCGGTTGGTGACATGGAACATGCCGCAGCGTTCGGCCTCGGCCTTGATCACGTCCTGGGCCTGGCGCTTGGTGCCGACAAAAATGACCTTGCCGCCGCGCGCCACGGTCTCGGCCATGAAATCGTGGGCCTTGCGGTACAGCTTCACGGTCTGCTGCAGGTCAATGATATGGATGCCCTTGCGTGCCCCGAAAATGTAGGGCCGCATTTTGGGGTTCCAGCGCCGGGTCTGATGACCAAAATGGACGCCGGTCTCCAGCATTTGTTTCATCGTTACATAAGCCATGGGAATCTCCTTGGTTTTTTCCTCCGTCCGCAGAAGACCAAAATGGCCAACCAGAAGGCGCGCGGACGTGTGGAGTGATTTGAGGACGTCAGCCGTTACGCAAAAAAGCAGGGCAAGGCAAGAAAAAGATCAGACCCGGACCACCAGCGGCATGACAATGGGGTCGCGTTCCAGAACCTTGCGGAAAAAGCGGCGCAAGGAGGAACGGATGCGTTCTTCCAGCTTGTAGGCCTCGCCACCGGGGTTGCCTTCGATGATGTCCAGGATGATGCATTTGGCGTCCTCCAGGACGTGGGCGTAATGCTGCTCGAAAATAAAGCCCTTGGATTGGATGCTCGGCCCCAGGACAATGGTGCCGTATTCGTCCTGGACCAAGAGGACGATGACCAAGCCTTCGCCCCCCAGGATTTGACGTTCCTTGAGCACGCTTTGCCCGACGTCGCCAACACCCTTGCCGTCGACCAGGATGGATTCGGCGTAAACGGCCTCCTCGAGACGGAGGCCCGAGGGCAGGAGCGTCACGGGCTGGCCGTTTTCCAGAATGATGGCCCGCTCCGAGGCGATGCCGCGCGTCACGGCCAGCTCGGCGTGTTTGAACAGGTGGCGGTACTCGCCGTGGATGGGAATGAAGAACTTGGGCCGGACCGTGTCCAGCAGGATTTTCAGTTCCTCCTGGTGGGCGTGCCCCGAGGCGTGGATGGCCTGGACCCGTTCGTACAGGACATTCGCCCCCAGGCGGTAGAGGTCGTTGATGACCTTGGTGATGGCCTTGGTGTTTCCGGGGATGAATCGCGACGACATGATGACCGTGTCCCCGTGATGGATGTTGATTTGGCGGTGTTCACCACGCGCCACCCGGCTCAGGGCCGAAAGTGGCTCGCCCTGGGAGCCGGTCAGGATAATCACGATCTGGCTGTCGTCGAGATAGGCCAGATCCTCCATGTCACAGGAATTGTCGCGATTGAAGCGCAGATGTCCCAGGTCCTTGGCCACGTCGATGTTGGTGATCAGGCTGCGTCCGGTGAACGCGACCTTGCGCCCGTGCTTGGCCGCCAGGTCGAAAATTTCCTGCATGCGCTGAATGTGCGTGGCGAAAAGAGTGACCAGGATGCGGCCCTTGGCCGCGGCGAAAACGTCGTCCAGGGACGCCATGATTTCGCGTTCGGTCAGGGAAAAGCCCTCGCGCTCGACGTTGGTCGAATCCGAAAGCAGGAGCAGGGCGCCATCCCCGGAAAATTTGGCGAACGCGTCGAGATCCGTGGCGTGGCCGTTCAGGGGATGGCGGTCGATTTTGAAATCCCCGCTGTGCACGATGCGGCCCACGGGCGTTTCGATGCCCAGGCCGAAGCCTTCGATGATGCTGTGGCAGACCGGAATGAAAGTCACGGCGAAATCGCCCAGCTGCACGCGATCCCCGCCCTTGACCGGATGCACGACGACATGATCGTCCAGACCGTGTTCCTGGATGCGTTTTAAGGCCAGTCTCAGGGTGAATTCCGAACCAAACAGCGGCGCTTGTTGCAGGCCGGGGACAAGCCAGGCCAGCGCCCCGATGTGATCCTCGTGCCCATGGGTCAGGATGATGCCCTTGAGTTTGTGCTTGCGCTCCAGGATAAAATCCATGCGCGGGATGACCACGTCCACGCCGTACAGAATGACGTCCGGAAACATGAGGCCGCAATCCACCAGGATCATGCTGTGCTCGGTCTCCAGGGCCAAGCAGTTCATGCCGATTTCCCCGAGTCCTCCGAGCGGAGTCAGGGTAACGCGTGATTCGGACATGCGGATGCTCCGGTGGTTGAGGTTGCGGACGGGTGGCCAAATAATTGTGCGAGAAAGCTAAAGGAAGTCGGGCAGCAGGACAAGGCCAAAAAAAGGCCGCCTTGGGGCGGCCTGGGGAAGGCGTCGGGGAAGGCGTTATTCTTCTTTCTTGCTCTCGGCGATGACCTGTTCGGCCACGTTGGGCGGGCATTCCTCGTACAGGGCGAATTCCATGGTGAAGGTGCCCTGGCCGCCGGTCATGGAGCGCAGATCCGGGGCGTATTTCATCATTTCGGACATGGGCACGTGGGCCTTGACCTCGGTGATACCGGCCTGGGAATCGGAGCCCAGGACCCGGCCGCGCCGGCTGGACAAATCGCCGATGACATCGCCCATGAATTCATCCGGAATAAAGACGGAGGCCAGCATGATCGGTTCAAGCAGAATCGGAGTGCACTGCTCCACGGCTTTCTTGAAGGCCAGGGATCCGGCTATTTTGAAGGCCATCTCCGAGGAGTCCACCGTGTGGTAGGAGCCGTCATAGACCGCGACCTTGAAGTCGACCATGGGATAGCCGGCCAGGAAGCCGCGCGCGGCCGCTTCCTGGACGCCCTTGTCCACGGCCGGGATATAGTTGCGAGGAATGGACCCGCCAACGATTTCATCCAGAAATTCATAGCCTTTGCCGCGCGGGCTGGGCTCCATGCGGATCCAGCAGTCTCCGAACTGGCCGCGTCCGCCGGACTGTTTCTTGTGCCGCCCCTGAACCTGGGCCTTGCCCTTGATGGTTTCGCGGTAGGGGATGCGGGGCGTCTTGAGCACGATATTGGCCTTGTACCGGCGCTTGACCTTTTCCACGGCCATTTCGATGTGCAGCTGGCCCATGCCGGACAGGAGCATGTCCCCGGTGTCGTCGTTGCGTTCGAGGTGGAGGTTGATGTCCTCT
Source organism: Deltaproteobacteria bacterium (assembly GCA_009930495.1). Taxonomy (NCBI): domain Bacteria; kingdom Pseudomonadati; phylum Myxococcota; class Myxococcia; species Deltaproteobacteria bacterium. Next base: position 9,576 of record RZYB01000033.1, on the reverse strand, counting down.
TCCAGAAGTTTTTGCACCGCGGCAAAAATTTTGTCCTCCTCGCCTTTTTCCTCGGCGGCCAGGGCGTAGGAGATGATGGCGGGGCTTAGAACGGGTTTTTCCAGGGTAAAGGATGCTTTTTCAGCGCACAGCGTGTCACCGGTACTGGTGTTTTTGAGTTTGGCCACGGCCACGATGGCGCCGGGTCCGACTTCCTGCTTGCAGGGTGTCTGTTTTTTGCCTTCCAGGAAGAGGAGCTGGCCGATTTTCTCCTTTTCCCCGGTCGTCGTGTTGACCACCGTGGTGTCCGGAGCCAGGGTTCCGGAAAGGACGCGCAGTATCGAAAGTTGTCCGGCAAAGGGGTCGGCGATGGTCTTGAACACAAAGGCGGCCAAGGGTTCTTCCGGGCTGGACGCGCGTTCGTTGCCGTCATGGTCCAGCCACGGCTTGTGGTCCAGGGGGGAGACCATGATGCCGTGGATGGTTTCAAGAAGCGGGAGAGCGCCCATGTTTTGCATGGCCGCGCCGACGCAGACCGGAACCAGGGTGCGGTTTCTCACGCCGGTTTGCAGGCCCAGGACGATATCCTCGTCGGACAGGGCGCCTTCCTCCAGATATTTTTCCATGAGCTCTTCGGTGCTTTCGGCGATGTTCTCGACGGCGATTTCCCGGACCATGGCGGCTTCATCCGCGAGATCGGCGGGCATGTCGATGGGCTGGAGTTCGCCTTTTTCACCAAAGGAGAAGGCCTTGCCGGCCAGAATGTCGATCACGCCCGTGAAATTCGTCTCGCTGCCGATGGGCATGTACAGGAGCACGGGTTTGAGGCCCAAAATGTCACCCAGGCCTTGATACGCCATTTGGAAATTGGCGCGTTCACGATCCATCTTGTTGATGAAAACCATGGTCGGAAGCTCGGCCTTGGCCGCTTCGGCCCAGATGCGCTTGGTCAGGGGCTTGACGCCGTCGATGGCGTCCAGAACCAGAACGAGATTGTCCGCGCCCTGCAAGAGGTACGGGAGATCGCCGGTGAAGTTGTTGTCGCCGGGGGTGTCGATCAAAAAGGTGGCGTTCTTTTTCCAGGAAAATTGGGCGAAACCGGGCTGGAGGCTGCCCCTGCGCTTGATTTCTTCCGGTTCGTAATCAAGCGTCGTGGTGCCTTCCTCGATTTTGCCCAGCCTTGAAATGGAACCGGCCGCGAACAGCAGCATTTCCGCCACTGACGTCTTGCCGGTTCCACCATGTCCTATCAGGGCGAAGGTCCTCTGTTTTTGAAGTAGTTCCCGCATACAGCCCCCTTATGCAAAAGTATTACGCGGCCCTTGGGCCACAAGGTAGAATGCTTTCCCGAACGCCGGTGGCGCACGGGAAATGTACTTGCAAAAGAGTCGAAATTGGACAAAAGTCCACCGCTCCGTAATTTGGAACGATTTCAACCACGCTGCGATCCTGAACTTTTCTACGAACTCCCCCTATAGGGAAGTGGAAAGGAAATTGTCAAGGCCAAGTGAATTTCGTCTGGTCTTTAATTCTTTGAAATACCTGAGAGAATCTCATGAGTTTGGTCCCCGTTGGTTCGCTTGATTCCCCTGATGTCCGTTTGGTGCGCCTTGCCGCGCCAGATATCGATTGCTCCGGGCCCTGGCTTTTTTGGCCGCGTCCGGTGTCCCCGGTGCTGCGCCGTGGTCTGGAGGCCGGCGGGCAGATGACGCCGGTCGTGATCGATGGCGGCGGCCCCCGTCCGGTGCTGGTGGCGGGCATGGCCCGGGTGGCATGCCTGGCCGAGCTTGGCCGGGAGGTTCTGTGTCTGGATGTGGGTTCCGTGTCCGCCTGGGACAAGGGCTTGCTGTATATCCAGTCCAATCTTGGCCTGGACATCGACGACGCGCGTCTTGTCGCGGCCTTGCGCTATTTCGCGGGGCTGGACGCGTCTCGTCTCGATGTCGTGTTCGAGTCCCTGGGTTTGGTCGTCCGTTCCAAGACGGCCCGTTTGGCCCAGGCGTGGCTCGCCCTGCCCGAAGCCTGGGACGCGCTCTTGGCGCGTGGTGCCCTGCCGTTGGCCTGCGCCGAGGTGCTGGCTGGGTTTCCGCCCGAGGATCTCGGCGCGTTGGAGTCCCTGTTCGCCAGTTTGTCCTGGTCCAGGGGCAATGCCCTGAACGTGTTGACCTGGATCCAGGAAACATGTCTGCGCGAGAACGACCGTGTCCGGGACGTTTTGGGCAGGATGGACGCGGATCGGATTTTGCGGGCCGATCTTTCGCCCAAGGACGCCATGGCCCGCTTGACACAGGCCGCGAGACGCCAGCGGTATCCTGAATTGACGCGCATGGAGCGTGATTTTGAAACCGCCGTGGTCAACCTGGGTGGCACGCGCTGGCGGATCACCCAGCCGGACCGGTTCGAAACCGACGGCGTGGAGCTTTCGATGCGGGTATCCGGACGGGCTGATTTGGAACGCGCCGTCCGGGATTTGGTTGATCTTGCGGCCCGCGAGGCTTGGCGCGATCTTTTTTCGGAGGAGTCCCGATGACGAGTCTGCCCGCCTATCTCGCCGGAATCAGCCGGGTCGTGGTCGACGAGGGGGTCGCCACGTCGGCCATGGCCGAGCGGGTCCGGGCCCAGCTGCCGCATCTGCCGTGGGATGTTTTGCCTCGGGGTGTCGGCCTGGAGCCGGGCCTGACCGACGACATTTTGTATCTGAAAGAATACTGGGGGCGTTTTTTGCGGCCGTGCCCGGGAACGAGCCATTACCATTGTTGCGGTTACCAGATCATCCATATTGGAGAAAATTGCCCGCTGCGTTGCTCCTACTGTATTTTGCAGGCCTACTTCCAGGACCGGGTACTGAAGGTCTGGGCCAACCAGGATGATTTATGGGCCGAGTTGGACCGGGCGTTTGGCGCCGATCCCGCGCGACGTTTTCGGGTTGGAACCGGTGAATTCACGGATTCCCTGGTGCTTGAGCCCCTGACCGGGTATAGCCGTGATCTCGTCGGATTTTTGCGTCGCTTCGACAATGTCTGCCTGGAGCTCAAATCCAAGGTCGTGGATTTGTCCTGGATGGATGTGGTCGGCGATCCGCGTCGGGTCCTGCCGGCGTGGTCCATGAATGCCCCGGAAATTTCCGATAGCGAGGAGCAGGGGGATTGCGCCTCCCTCGAAGAACGTTTGCGGGCCGCGAAAACCTGCGCCGAGGCCGGCTTCCAGGTATGTCTGCATTTTGACCCGATCATCCATTTTCCCGGATGGGAAGCTGGTTACGCCCGCGCCGTCGACATGATTCTTGACCATTTGCGGCCCGAGCAGATTGCCTATCTCAGCCTGGGATCGTTCCGCCACATGCCGGATCTGAAGCGTTGCATCGCGGCCAATTTTCCCGCGTCCACGTACATTCATGGAGAATTCATCACGGGTATCGACGGCAAGCAGCGGTTGCTACGTCCATTGCGGGAGGCGCAATTCAAATTTCTGGCCAACCGCCTGCGTCGGGGCGGCATCGACCGGCAGTTGTATTTCTGCATGGAATCGGACGAGATTTGGCGGGCCGTTTTGGGCCGCTCGCCACGGGATTTCGGCGGGTTGTATCGCTACCTGATGGGGCGGGCTTTTGGGGACGTGGACTAGGGATTGGGTCGTTCCGGCCGTGGTTTTCGGCCGGAACGCGATGGCGTCGGGATTCAGGCCGAAGTCGTGCCCGGGGTTGGAACCAATCCGGAAAGGTCCAGATTCATGTTTTTGATGCACGTGTCCTTCAGGTGACAGCGTTCGCATCCATAGCGGTGGGGATACGGGGTGATGGTCGCGTATTTGCGGGAGAGCGCTCCGGATTCGTGCATGGTCAGCCCCAGTTTTTCCACGGTCCGGCGCAGCGGCTTGGTCGGCTCGGGCACCGGGGCGCATTCCTTTTCTCCCAGCTCCGGCATGAGGGACTTGAGCGTCCCCATGATCATGGTCTGGGCAATGGCTTCGTGCTTAAACCCCTCGGACGGGGAAGTCTTCCAGATCGCGTCGATTTCTTTTTCCACCGGTTCTTCCAGATACACAAGGACGTGTCCCTTGCGTTCTCCGAGTTGATGGATCTTCAGAAGCGGCCGCCATTTTTCCCAGATATCCAGGACGAGCAACATTTCCCGGGGTCCGAGCTGGTCGATTTGGGCCAGGAAGAGGAAGGTGGCGAAGTCGAAATCCGGCTCGACGTCCAGGGGGATGATGGGCAGTGTTTTCATGCGTGAAATCCGTCGGGGTTGTGCGTGGGTGTCCGCGTCACGGGCGCGACGCGTGGAGGGGAGGTAGTGAACCATTTGGGCGGGAAATTCAAGTTCCCTGGTCCCCGTTCCTGAGATGCTTGGCCGCCCAGAGCGAGGCCTGCAAGCGGTTTGGTACGTCGATTTTTTTATAGATGTTGTAGATGTGGGACTTGATCGTGTTCAGGCTCAAAAACAGCTTGTCCGCGATGTCCTTGTTGGTGGCTCCGGCCGCGAGCATGAGCAGGATTTCTTTTTCCCTGGCGCTGAGTTCCCCATTGTCCCCGGTGGGGGGCGGCGTTGTCTCCCCTTCTTGTTTATGGCGCCCCAGCAGGTATTGGGACATGGCCTCGCGCGAAAACCAAAGTTCGTTTTCGAGCATGGCCCCGATGCCCTTGCTCAGAAGATTGAAGGGCGTGTTGCGGAAGAAAATACCGCGCACGCCGTGGTTCATGGCGTCCATCTCCACGACGCGGTCATCGGAAACATTGAAGAGGGCAATGGACGTGGTCATGAATGGCGAATTTTCCCCTCCAAGGCGTTCCAAGAGGCTTGGAACGGAGACTCCCGAGCAGTCGATCAGGGCCAGGTCCGGTTTGACCGTGTCGAGGATTTTGGTCAGCGACGGGGAATGCGCGCAGTTCAACCCCGTGTCCTGACTGAGCCGGCCGGCCAGAAGATCGTTGAGCAGCGGGTCGTTCCCGACCACGCCGATCATGGCCGGCGGCTGGTTGGCCTTTCTGGGTTGGCCGGTGCGGATGGAAACGACCTGGGTGGGGTCGAAGGCGATGGCCATGCCTTCCGATTCGGCGCGAACCACCTCGCCTTCGACCTTGAAGCGGGCGCCGGCCAGATTGGGCTGTCCGCCGCCGAAATCAAGGGCGATGTTCAGCATGACCGGAGTTCCAATGGGATAGACGATGTCCGTGGAAAAAAAGACGCCTCCGGCGGAAATATTCGTGGTGGGTACGGTTTGCTCTGGGTTCATCTGTTTGGGCGTGTTCACATCGGCTGGAACGCTGATGGTGAAGCGTTCGAGGTTGCGTCGGTTGTTCCGGGGGGAAGGGCTTGAGGAGGGGGGCATGGCGTGCTCCATGTCGAAATTGGGTGCCATCATGGTGCGTCCCCTGTTTCAGTCGCGGTTGCATTGGAGGGCAACAAGTTGTTTTTTTTCAGGTAAAGTAAAAATTTTTGAGCAACTTCAAGGTCTTTGTTGAGGCGCAAGCATTGTCGCAGATGTTCCAGGGTGTTGGCCAGATCCGCCTTGGCGAAATAGGCGCGGGCCAGGTTGTAGTGCAGGTGCTCGTCCGTGGGGGAAAGCTCCAGCGCCTTTTTATAGTAGTCCACGGCCTGGTCGTACATTTCATTCTTGCGCAGGTTGATGCCGAAATCATTGAACAGGTGTTTGTGTTCGGCCTCGAAGGCCGCGTCCATTTTGACCAGCCGATGAAAGATATTGTCCGCCTTGTCCGTGTCGCCGCGTTCCAGGTAGGTCAGGCCAAGACCAAAATTGGCGCGGATGTTTTCTTCGTCCACGCGCAGGGCGTTGTTGAATTCATATTCGGCGCTGAAGGTTTCCCCTTGGTTGCGATGACGTTCCGCCTTGGCGATGGTTTGGCTGAGCTTGCGGATGCTCGGATAGACCTTCGTGGTGTAAAATTCGGGTTCTGGCGCGTACTGTTCCAGGAACTCGTTTTTTTCGATCTCCTGCTTGGGACCGGATGGCACGTAATTGGGATTCAGCGGCTGGACCCAGACCACCCCCTGATCATCCTCCTCCGCGAACCAGTACATGGTTTGCGTTGTTTTGCGAGCCGTGACACCGGCTCCCACCTTGGTGACTCTTTCCGAGGAAAAAACACCCTTGATGCGGGTATGTTGAGGAGGCGCGCTGTCGCTCATGGAATCCTCAAAACGGTTGTGCGATCTCCGCGTGATAGGTTTTGGCCGCGTCCACGGGGTCCGAGGCCCGGGTGATGGGGCGCCCGACCACGAGAAAGGTGCTGCCGTCCCTGACCGCCTGGGCCGGAGTGCATACCCGGGTTTGATCCCCGGCGTTTGCTCCGGGCAGTCTGATGCCGGGAGTCAGAAGGTTGAAGGAGGCTTCGCATCGACGACGTATGGCACGAACTTCCCGGCCTGAACAGACCACGCCGTCCAAACCCCAATTTTGGGCCGCCATCGCTAGCTCCACGGTCTGGGCCTGTAAATCCTCGTCGGAGCCATGCGGATTCCAGACCAGATCGGCTGGCCCCATGCTGGTCAGGATGGTCACGCCGAGAACGCGTGGCGCGGCTTGGCCCGCCGTCATGGCCGCCTCCCGTCCGACCAGGGCCGCCTCGGCCATGGCTCGTCCGCCCAGCGTGTGGATGGTCAGCATGTCCGCTCCCATGGCCGTGGCCCTGCTCACGGCTGCCTGCACGGTATTGGGAATGTCCATGAATTTAAGGTCCAGGAAGACCTGGAAACCCGCCTCCTTGAGTTCCTCGACCAAGGGTTGCCCCCCGACCAGAAATAATTCCAGCCCTACTTTGACCCAATTCACGACGCCGCGCAACCGCGAAGCCAAATCCAGGGCTTCCCGTTGGTTGGGAAAATCCAGGGCCACGATCAGTTCCGGTGTCTGAATCATGCCAACTCCCATTCCTTGGTCATGGTTTCTCGCCACGAGCCCTGATGGGCGGGGCGGGTTTTTTCGGCCAGATAGATGGCCCGCAGGTGCCCGTATGCCTGATCCAGGTCGTCATTGACGATCCAGTGATCAAACCAGGCGCTGGCCGCGATTTCCGCCTTGGCTCCGGCCAGTCTGCGGCCGATGGTTTCGGCGGAGTCCGTTCCCCGGCCCACCAGACGCTGTTCGAGGACGGCTCGGGACGGTGGAAAAATGAAGACAAAGCTGCCCTGCTTCAGGCTGGATTTGATCTGGGCCGCGCCCTGGACGTCGATGTCGAAGATCAGGTCCCGGCCGGCGCGCAGAAGTTCTTCGGTGGCCTGGAGGGGGGTGCCGTAGAAGTTGCCGTGCACCTCGGCCCATTCGGCGAAAAAGCCCGCGTCGCGCCGGGCCAGGAATTCGCCTTGATTCAGGAAATGGTAGTCCCGGCCATCGACCTCGCCTGGGCGGGGGGTACGGGTGGTGCAGGAGATGGAAAAGGCGAAATCGGGGAATTCCGTGGTCAGGCGGCGGATGAGGGTGCTCTTGCCCGTGCCGGACGGGGCACAGACGACGAGCATGAGCCCGGTGTCGGGAGGGTTAGTCATCGCTGTCTCCGGCGTTGAAACGCTGGCTGATGGTTTCGACCTGGATGGCCGAGAGAATGCAGTGGTTCGAATCCGTGACAATGATCGAGCGGGTCTTGCGGCCCTGGGTGGCGTCGATGAGCCGGCCCTCTTGCTTGGCCTCCTCGCGCAGGCGGCGCATGGGCGAGGAATTGGGGCCGACAATGGCCACCACGCGGTTGAGGACCACGGCGTTGCCGAATCCGATGTTGAGGAGCTTTTTTTTCTCCATGCGCCCTTACTCCAGGTTCTGGATTTGCTCGCGGCATTTTTCCAGCTCGGCCTTGAAGGCGACCACGATCTGGCTGATCTGGATGTTCTGGCATTTGTTACCGCAGGTGTTGATTTCGCGGAAGCATTCCTGAACCATGAAATCGAGTTTGCGGCCCACGGGTTCGGTCTGGCGGAAATAATCGTCGATGCCGCGTAGATGGATGTCCAGACGGGTCAATTCCTCGGACACGTCGATGCGGTCGGCGATGAGGGCCAGCTCCTGGAGCATGCGTTCGGCCTCGATCTGCGCGCCGCTTTCCGCCAGCAGCTTGGACACACGTTCGCGCATCAGCGCCAGTCGTTCGCCCGATGTCTGCCCGGCCAGGGCCGCGATTTGGCCGACCAATTCGTCCAGTCGCGCGAAACGGGCGCGTAGGTCCGTCTCCAGGGCCGCGCCCTCCCGAACGCGGGCCGTGTCCCAATCGGCCAGGGCCAGCTTCAGCGTTTCCGTCAGGCTGCGGACGAGATCGGGGTTGTCGATGGAGCCCGCGTCCCGCCAGAGATTGGGGATGGCCAGGAATCGGTTCAAGTCCGGAGTGAAGGGCGTGTCCGTTGCTCCGGCCAGCATGGCCAGCTCTTTCAGCATGGCCGCGGCCTGGGTGGCGTCCAGGCTGACGGACTGCAGTTCCGGGTTGGTGATTTTGAGCCCCAGAAAAAGTTCCACCCCTCCCCGGTTGGCCACGGCCTTGACCTCGTTTTCCCAGGTTTTCTGGTGGGCGTAGAGGGTCGGGGGGATTTTCCATTTCAGGTCCAGATGGCGATTGTTGAGACTGCGTATTTCCCAGGTTAGATTCCAGTTTTCTTCCTGGACGCTGGCGCGGCCGTAGCCGGTCATACTTTTGGGCATGAGATATCCTTATGGTTTGGGTCGTTGCAGGGATGCCTTGTACCTGTCCCGGATGTGGGACAGGTGGGCCTTGATTTCCGGGGTCGCGTAGTCCGGAAACGTCCAGGGCAGGTCGAACCAGCTTCCTTTGTGGAAGATCAGGGTCAAATCGGCCCAGATGCCCTGGCCGAGATAGATGCGGTGCGAAAAATTTTTGCCCGTGGCCAGAACGAGGCGCTCCTGGGTGATGTAGCCCGGGTCGAGGTTGAAACGCCGGTGGCTGTCCTTGGCCCATTCCCGCTCCAGGGCGTTGGTCGCGAGTTTGATTTCGGCCAGACGGTCCATCTCCAGGGGTGTGGCGAAGGTCAGAATGCGGCGGAAAATGGGCGTGCCCAGTTCCGCGTCGTAGTAGCTGGTCTGGGTGAAGGGGATGGGCCCGGATTCATAGTCGATGGGGCCGAGGACGTCCTCCAGGCGAGGCCGCAGGTCCGGCCAGAATTCTTCCCACCGCGCACCAAGAACGGACAGAAAGGCTTTCGCCGGGTTGGGTATGGCCGGGATGCTCATGATGCCTCCGGGGTGTGTCGGGTTGGCGGGCCCAGGGGGCGCACCAGCAGGCCCGCGCCCGAAATTTCCAGGGCCCGGACCCGGACGAATTGTCTGGGCGTCGGCATACCCGGCGCGTCGGCCTGACATTCCACATAAAATTCATTCATGCCGTGACGGTTGTCTTCCGGGATGACGGTCATGTCGTGGCCGAGGAGCGTGCGCAGGAATCCGTCGCGTTTGCCGGCCACCACGGCCCGCAGGCGTTTGGCCCGGTCCCGGCGGACATGGCCGGGCACGATGTCCGGGAAGGCCGCGGCCGGCGTGCCCGGGCGCTCGGAATAGGGAAAGACATGGGCGTAGCTCAGGGGCAACTGGTCGGTCACATCCAGGGTTTCCGCGAACAGCGCCTCTGTTTCACCCGGAAAGCCG
>RZYB01000032.1 GCA_009930495.1 Deltaproteobacteria bacterium | reverse complement strand
CTCAACTCCGTTCCAGCACGCACATGTTTTTGTTTTCCGGGCTGAAGACTTCGTTGAAGACAGTTTCGACGTGTTCGCGTTGGCTGGAAAAAATCCGGCCGCAGCACTGGGAGAGGGTCTGGCGCGCCGTGTCGTCCATGGGGAGATCCGGGAACACGGGTAGTTCGAGAGCATCGAAATCCAGGGGGGCAAAGGCCAGATCCCGGTCCAGGTTCCAGGTCTGGCCACCGCCGCCGGTGATGTTTTCGCGGTCCCGCTCGCCTGGGTTCATGCGCCGGACAAAGCCCAGGGATTCGGATGGCCGGTTGGATTCGTTGATGCCACGGATGCGCTCGTTGATGTCGGCGCAGTGGCGAAAGACCTGGGCGTGGTTCAAGGACACCAGCACCCGGCCCGGATGGGCGGGATCGTGGAAAGGGACGCCGTGCATGTAGGCCTCGACCTGGCGGGCCAGGGCCTCGTAAACCTCCCACACGGTCTTGGCGTACAGGCCCTTGCGCGTGAAACCGCGCGGCCGGCGGAATTGCAGGCTGCATACCCGCTGCGAGTACAGACTCTCGTCGGCAAGTTTCACGCCCAGGGCATCGAACAGGGTCCGAAAATTGTCCTCCCCGCCCAAAAGGCAATTCAGGCCGGCGAACCAGGATCTGATTTCCCTGGCCTTGTCCGCGAGCTTGCCCACCCTGGACTTGAAAAAATCGATCTCATCGTCCAGGGCCTTGCGCGTCCCGAAAAACGTGTCGGCCGCTTCGCGCAAGCCTTCTTCCACCAAGGCGTCTCCCCACTCGTCCATCAGTCCCATGCGGCCTCCGATTTCGTTTTCGCCCATCCTAGTCGCGCGGATTGGCACTGACAAGGCCGGGAACGGCATGCATTGCCTTCTGGCGGCTCTTTCTTCATGATGCCCGAAAAACAAGGAGGATTGTCATGACCACCATCAAGATCTCGGGCATGTCCTGCGCCCACTGCACCGGCTCCGTGGCCACCCTGTTGGCCTCCATGCCCGGCGTTTCCGACATCACCGTCACCCTCGATCCGGGACAGGCCACGTTCACGGCCGCGCCCGGGGTGGATCTGGATCAGATCCGAGCCGCCATCCGCAAAATCGGCTTTGATCCGGAAAGCTGATGTTCGTCACCTTGCGCAAACTGCTGCTCCTTGTCCTGGGCCTGCCTTTCGTGCTTCTTGGCGGCCACTTCCTGATGGACTCGACGGGCACGGCCCTGACCCATTGGGCCTCGGCCTCCTGGACCCAGACCACGGCCACCCTGGTTTCCGTGGAGCGGATCTCCGGCCCGGACCAGGCCTGGGGGAACCAGACATCGGTCCTCTACACGTACGACTTCGGCGGCCAGACGCACGAGGGCACGAATATTTGCGCCATGCGGGAATGCCCGGAACAGGGCATGTTCGAAACCCTTCGCGCCGCCCTGGACGCCAATCGGACCGTGCCCGTGTTGGTGGACCCCGACCATCCGGAACGGGCCATGCTCCACCGCCATCTTCATCTGCCCTACTTCCTGCTCAACCTCAGCGTGGGCCTGTTCTGCCTCTTCACCGGGGGCAGCGCCGTGGCTTTCGGCGTCTACATGCTGCGTCGGGACAGGGCCGCGACCAAGGAGAACCCATGATCCACGTCATCGCCCGCGTCACGCTCAAGCCCGGCATGGTCAGCGCCTTTTTGCGGGAATTCCGGTCCTTGGCCATCCTGGTCCGCCAGGAAGCCGGCTGCCTGGACTATTTTCCCACCCAGGATGTTCCAACGGGTCTCGATACCCAGGACTACAACATGAACAGCGTGACCATCCTGGAAAAATGGTCCAACCGCACCGCCCTGAACGCCCATCTCCGGGCCGGGCACATGCGCGCCTTCCAGGAACGGATCAAGGACATCGTCGTCGAGACCGACCTCAGGATCGTCGAGGAAGTCTGATTTCGTCGCCCTCGCCGTTTCGGGCCGCGCTCCAGTCCGCATCAAAACCTCCAGACACGGCCAACGCCCTGGTAACCGCCCGGATCCCGGGCACGTCCGCGCCCAAGCCCCCCGGCATGCGAACACACCACCCAAGGACGCAAAAAAACCCCGCATCCCTCGACACGGGGCTTTTTTGCGCTCTCGGCGCGTTCACGACTCAGGACGCCGACGCCATTTCCCGGCGAACCATCTTGGCCAGGGCGTTGATGACACAGGCGGCCAGGCTGGAGCCGCCCTTGCGACCGCGAATGGTGATGTACGGAATTTTGTCCTGGGCCAGCAGCAAATCCTTGGCCTCGGCGGCGTTGACGAAGCCCACGGGCATGCCCACGATCAGCCTCGGAGGCCGGGCGCCCTGCTCCATCCAGTGCAACAGCCGGTACAAGGCGGTCGGGGCGTTGCCAATGACGAAAATATCCGCCCCGCCATGGGCCATGACCTCGTCCACCGCGGCCCAGGCCCTGGTCACGCCCTCGGCCTTGGCGCGCCGGGCCACGCGCGCATCGGACATCAGGCACCGCACCGTGCATCCCAGGGGTTCGAGGCGCCGGGTGGGAATGCCGGCCAAGGCCATCCGCGTGTCGGTGACAATGTCGGCCCCGGCCAGCAGGGCGGCCTTGCCCGCCTCCACGGCTTCGGGATGAAATCGAATATGATCAAGAAGATCGAAGTCGGCGGTGGCATGAATCATGCGCCGGGCAATGATCCATTGCTCGCCCTGAAAAGGACGCGGTTCCGGAACCTCCGCGTCGATGATGGCCATGGATCGGGCCTCGATCTCATCGGGCTGGACGTGCTGATACATCTGGTGTCCTTGGTAAAAATGTACTGGCGCCGTTATTCGAGCGCCTCGTGGACCGTCACCGCGAACAGACTTTCCCGTTCGAAAAAAACCTGCTCCACCCTTCCGGCCAAGACGTCCTCCAATTCCAACACGATCCGCGCCCGGCGAAAAGGCTTGTCCTCGTGCCCGACGCGGATTTTGCGCACAAGACGGCCCTCGACCGGCATCTCCCGGACCAGATCCGCCCTGGGCAGGGTGTCATCGAAATCACACACCAGGCGGTGGGGAGACTGGGTCTTGAGCATGAACAGATCCGGCAGCACCGGCCCATCCAGATAGACTCGGACCGTTTCCGATGTCGTGCCGGCCTCGAACTCCAGCCGGACCACGCGCGCCAGGGCTCCTTGCAGGCAACCGCCGCCCTTGTCGCCTCGCGGCACCTGGATATCCATCCCCTCCACCAACATGCCGGAATGGAAAATGGCCGGATTGAGCCGGGCGAACTCCTCCCGGAGCTGGCTGTACCGGGCCATGGACCGGACACAATTGTAGCGCGTCAGGATGCCTCGAAGGGTGTCGCCGGCAACGACCCGGTGCACCGTGGATTCCGCCCGCGCCGGGACGTTGGCCAAGATCAGAACCATGACACAGAGGCCGAGGGCTCGTGCCATGGTGAAGACTCCTTTTTTCACGTCAATCAATCCTTATCCGACGCAGAGTGAACAGAGCGCCGCGTCTTCGCGCCCATCTCCTCTATCCCAAGCCGCCGCAAAAGAAAATCAACTCCATGCCCGGATGCCTTCATGGGCCTCGGCCACTATCGGCGACAACACGGAACACGACACGTGTCGTGTCCGACCGGGAATACCCGGCTCCGACAGAACGACGAAGCCCGACGCGGCGCGGCGAAACGCGGCAACCGCGACAACGACGGGTTCCGATCCAACGGAACGTTTCACGGCCTCCGGACACGACGCGCCCCGAGCCCGGCGATGTCCCGTGTTGGACTTGGAGCCGAATTCCGATATAGTCCGGGCATGCCCGTCACGCTCACGCCACACCCTCCGAACCAGGGCCAAACCATCCCGCCCCCCGTTTCCGGCGTCCATCCAAACCCGCCAAGGCGCCCATGACCATTCGCAAAACCATCATCATTGCCTTGTTGGCCATTTTCACCCTTGGGAGCGGGGTCATGTTCCTGTCCTCTCGGGCCATTCTCGCGACCCGTTTCACGGGCTTGGAACAAAAACACGTGCACGCCAATCTGGTCCGGGCCAAGGCGGCGCTGCTGGCCAGGCAGCGACACGTGGACCAAATCGCGGCCGACTGGGCCGACAACGGTGCCGCCCACGCCTTCGCGCACGGCGCGACGCCCCGGTATGTCCAGGCCAACATCCGGCCCCAAACCTTCGCCATCCTGGACCTGCATTACATCGCCATCCTGGACCAGGCCGGCCGGGTCGCCTGGGCCGGAATGATCGAGGAACCAGGACGCGGCATCGTCACCGACAACCCGCTCATCGGCCAGCTCATCCAAAAAATCACCCCCGCCCTCCGTTCCGGGGATGGCACCCGGACCTCGGGCATCCTGTCCATGAATGGACGCGTGGCGCTTGGCGCGGCCCATGCCATCCATGGGGTCGGCATCGACGGGCCCAAAGCCGGCACCCTGATCATGGCCCGATGGCTGGACGACCGGGAAATGAACGCCCTGGCCGAGGAAACCCGGCTGGATTTGTCCCTGGCGCCCTGGGTCGAGGAAAAGGCCATCCCGTACACGCCCCCCGACACCAAGGATGAACGAATCCGGATCATGACCACCGACACCGACATCGCCGGATTTCTGGCCCTCCAAGACATCGGGGGAAGCACAGCCGGCTACTTGAAAGTCCGGATGGAACGGGAAATCAACCACGAAGCCCTGATCGCGGCCCGCTACAATCTGTTTGCCCAACTGATCACGGCCGTTCTGTGCTGCGTGTTGGGCTTGCTGATTCTGGAAAAAAAAGTCCTGTCCCGCATCACCAGCCTGAGCGTCCAGGTCGGAGGGCTGAGGTCGACCCGGGATATCAGCGACATCGCCCTCGACGGCAATGACGAACTGAACATCCTGCAACGCTCCATCAACTCCCTGCTCCAGGCCATCCGACAATCCGAGGCGTCCTACGAGATCTTCTTCCGCAGCAACGGCACGGCCAACGCCATTCTCGACACCCATGGCGTCATCCGCCTGGTCAACGACGAGTTCGAGCGCCTGGCCGGCCAGACAAAACTCGAGCTGGAAAACAAGCAATTCGCCGAGCCATTTTTTCCGGGCATCCAGGCCGAGGCCAAGGTCTTCACCCTGTCCGATCCGTCGTGCCCCTCCTGTTCGACCGCTTTCGAAACCGTCTTCCTGGGGGCCGGTGGCGAGCGTCATGTCCTGGCCTCGATCACGACCCTGCCCGACCGGCAACGGCAGATCCTGTCCCTGCAGGACATCACGCCTCTCAAAAAAAGCCAGGCCCAGCTTCTTGAGTTGAGTCGGGAACTGGAAGAACGGGTCCAGGCCCGGACCGCCGACCTGAAACAGGTCAATCTGCGCCTGGGCGAGGAAGTCGCCCGGCGCATCGCCACCAGCCGCATCCTGGAGGTTGTCAACGAAATCAGCCGCATCTTGAGCACGGCCAACAACACGGCCACGGCCTTCCGCATGCTGCTCGATGTCCTGTGCGGGCTAGAACCCTTTGATTACGGCGCGGCCTATGTTCTCGATGCCTCGGGTTCGGGCTTCACCCTGGTCGCCGACAAGGGCCTCAACAGCTCCATGCGGCGCGCCATCAGCCAATTTTCGGGGGAATCCATCCTGGCCGTGACCGCCCAGAGAGGTCTGCCAACCTATGGCCTGCACGCCGACCTCACCGGAAAATCATCCGCCCTGACCTCCGAAATCAAGGCCGTGGGCATGATACCGATCGTTTTCCAGGACCGCGTCGTGGCCATTCTCAATGTCGCCTCGCGCACGGTGGACGACATCCCCCTGCCCATGCGCTCCATCCTGAACACCATCGCGGCCCAAACCGGCGGCGCCATCGTGCGCATCCAGGCCCAGGAAACCTCCGAACGCACGGCCAAGGAAATGCGGGCCATTTTCGAAACCAGCGCCGTGGGCATCATGCACCTGTCCGCGTCCCGCCATCTGCTCAAGGTCAATGGCCGACTGGCCGAGATGTTCGGCTATTCCCGCGAGGAAATGATCGGCCGGCATGTCCAGATCCTCCACGAAAGCCCGGAAGCCTCGGAGCGCTTCCACGCCGACAACTATCCCGACCTGCTCCGGGGACAGCGTCTCTTGAATCAGGAAACGCGCATGAAAACCAAAAGCGGCGAAATCCGCTGGTTCAAAATCCATGGCGGCATCATCGCCACCGGCGATCCGTCCCAGGGTTTTGTCTGGATTCTGGAAGACATTCACGACCAACGGGCGCAACGCGAGGCCCTGCGACGCTACACGGAGGAACTGCGCGAGGCCAAGGAACTGCAAGAGGAAAACGGTGCCCGACTGGCCATGATGATCGAGGAACTGAACGCGGCCAAGCAACAGGCCGAATCGGCCAGCCGGATGAAAAGCGACTTCCTGGCCAATGTCAGCCATGAAATCCGCACGCCCATGAACGCCATCATGGGCATGACCGACATCGTCCTTGGCCAGGCCATCACCCGCGACCAACGCCGGGCCCTGACCATTGTCAAGAATTCCGCCGAGGAACTCTTGGACCTGATCAACGGCGTCCTGGACCTGTCCAAGATCGAAGCCGGCCAGTTTGAACTCGAAACCCGCGCCTTCAGCCCTCGGGACGTGGTCGAAAAAACAGTCCTGACCCTGGCCCTGGCCGCCGCGGAAAAAAACCTGGATCTGATCTGCCGCGTCCCGCCGGATCTGCCCCGCCAAATGCTCGGCGATCCCGGACGGCTGCGTCAGGTACTCATCAACCTGATGGGCAACGCGCTCAAATTCACGCCCTCGGGCCATGTTTGCTGCCGGTGCCACGTCGACGAGGAAACCGAGACCGAGATCGTCCTGCATTTCGAGATTCAGGACACGGGCATCGGTATCCCGCGAGAAAAACAGCAGATCATTTTCGACGACTTCACCCAGGTCGACAGCTCCTCCACCCGCGTCTACGGCGGCACGGGGCTGGGTCTGTCCATCACCAAAAAGCTGATCCACCTCATGCGCGGCGATATCTGGGTGGAAAGCTCGCCGGGCCAGGGCAGCGCCTTTCACGCCACGACCCGACTGGGCAAAATCGAAGGCCGCGACACGGAGTTCTCCCAGCTTTTCGACCACGCGGCCACGGTTCTGGTCGTGATCAACAACCCCCAGGTGCGGGCGCATGTCGTGGAATTGCTCGATTTCTGGGGTCTCGACACCCTAACTGGCTCCTGTCTGGACTTCCCGCCCGATCTCCAGGCGGATCTGGCCATTCTCGATCCGGACATGTCGGCCACGGAATGCCTGGAGCTGCTCGAACCGGGCCGCCCCCTGCGGGAAATCCCGACCATCATCGTCACACAGCTCGGCGACGCCACGGCCTTCGACACCCTGCATCCAAACATCCGGGGCGTGCTCGCCAAACCTGTTCTCCATGACGATCTGCTCAGACTCCTGGCCCAAATCTTTGGTCTGCGCGTCCATCTCGAGCAAGAGGCGGCCACCGAAATCCAGCCCACCCGGCCCAACGAAAAACGGCTCGAAATCCTGCTCGTCGAGGACGTCGCCACCAACCGCGAGCTGGCCGAGCTGCTGCTCCGGAACATGGGCCACGCCGTGCATGACTCCCGCGACGGCCTGGACGCCCTGACCATGCTGGGCCGGCATTCCTACGACCTGATCTTCATGGACCTGCAGATGCCGGTCATGGACGGCTTCACGGCCACGCAAATCATCCGCGCCTGCGAACAGGGCCTGCCCGCTCCGGCCGACATGAACGACAGCTTTCTGATCGAGGAGTTGCGGCGCAAAATCGCGGGCACCCACACCCCCATCGTGGCCATGACCGCCCATGCCATGCTCCGCGACCGGCAGCGATGCCTGGACATCGGCATGGACGCCTACATCACCAAGCCCCTGCGCCTGGAGGAGGTCCACGCCGTGCTGGACGAAATCAGCGGCGCGGCGCCGTCCCGTCCAGCCCCCAAGCCAGAAAGCGTCCCGGCGCCGGCCCCGGCCCCGACGAGCCCGCCCTTTGACCGGGCCCTGGCCGCGTTGCAATCCCAATACGGCCTGGGTCAAGACCAGGCCATCGAGCTGATCCGAAGCCTCGAAACCAGCCTGAAAAACCACCAACCCGAGATGGAACAGGCCATGGCCGCCGAGGACATCGAAGGCCTGCGCCACCTGGCCCACTCCATCAAGGGCATGCTGGCCAACATGGGCTTGACCCTGGAGGCCGAGACGGCCAAAAATCTCGAAAACGCCTGCGCCCAGGGCACCGCCCTCCAGGACGTGATAACCCGCGCGGTCGAGCTGACCGAGCTGATCATGACCCTGCGGACCAGTCTCGAAACCACCCTCAAGCACCGGAGCTCTTCATGAACACCATCACCTGGCACGGGCATTCGGCCTTCGCCATCGCCACCCCAAATCACAATATTCTTGTCGATCCCTGGTTTGACGGCAATCCCTCGGCCCAAACCAAGGCCAAGGATGTACCGGCCGATCTGGTCCTGGTCACCCACGACCATGGCGACCACATCGGCCAGGCCCTGGACATCTGCGCGCGCACCGGAGCCAGCCTGGGCTGCATCGTGGAGCTCGCGGCCAAACTCAAGGCCCAGGGCCTGCCCGAATCCCAAATCCTCAACGGGATCGGCTTCAATATCGGTGGCACTGTGCATCACCATGGCATGGCCGTGACCATGACCCAGGCCTTCCACTCCTGCGAAGCCGGCGTGCCCGTGGGCTTTATCCTGCGTCTCGAAAATGGCTACACCATCTACCACGCCGGCGACACGGCCGTTTTTTCCACCATGGCCATGTGGGGCAAGCTGTACAACATCGACCTGGCCCTGTTGCCCATCGGTGGCGTCTTCACCATGGACCCTCCCCAGGCGGCCCTGGCCACCATGATGTTGCGCGCCCACAAGGTCATCCCCATGCACTGGGGCACCTTTCCGGCCCTGGAGCCAAACACGGACAGCTTCAGGAAGGAGCTGGAAAAACTGGACCTCGGCGACGCGCTGATCGATCTGTCCGTGGACACGCCCCTGTGCCTGTCATGAGGCGGCCATGAAAATCTGGGCAACCCTCGTCATGCTGATGCTCATGCCGGCCGCGATCGAGGCCAAGGGAGGGACCGTCCTGGTCGTTCAAAGCTATCATCCGTCCCTGGACTGGACCCGCCTCACCGACCAGGGCATCGCGGACATCCTGGGACCCGCTCACGATATCCACGCCATCCACATGGACACCAAGCGCCTTCCAGCGGCCAGCCACGCACAACGGGCGGACCTGGCCTGGGACGAATTCAGGCGCCTCGCCCCGGACCTGGTCATGGTTGGAGACGACGACGCCCTGCGCCTGCTCGGACCGAGGCTGGCCCAAAGCCGCGTTCCCTTCGTTTATTTCGGAATCAACAACAATCCGCGCGCCTACTTTGAAACCCTTCCCCCGACCATGATCGGCCTGTTGGAACGCACGCCGGTCATCCCCTGGCTACGCCACCTAGCGAACATCCTCCCCTCGGCCCGGCGCGCCTTGATCCTCTTCGACGACAGCGGCACCTCGATGGGCATCATCGCCGACACGTTTCAAAAACGCACCGTCTTGAGCGTCAACAATCTGTCCGTGCGCTATAAGATTGCCCGCGACTGGCGGGACTGGCGGGAAATCGTCCGCACCGGGGGCCATGATCTGCTGGTCACCCCAACCTTCCACGCGATCCAAAACCATTCGGGACACAGCGAAAAGTGGACGGACGTCATTGCCTGGACAGCCACCAACAGCCCGGTCCCGGTCTTTTCCAACCAGGATTACACAGTTCATGACGCGGGCGTGGTCGGCGCCTTTACCCTGCAAGGCCGGGAACACGGGCGCACGGCCGCGACCATGGCGCGGGAGCTGTTGGATGGAAAACGCCCCAGGGACGCCGGCCACAAATCCGACCTGACCGGGCGTTTCGTCTTCAATCAGAAGGGCCTGGACCGCCACGGCATCCGCCTGCCCGAGGACATCCGGCGCATGGCGAACTTTCAGTAAGCCCCATGGCCGGCCTCGACGCCGGACAAACTTTGCAGTATGGCCCGTACCGCTTTCGCGCGGGCAACCCCGTCAGCCGCGCCATGCCCCAGAAATGGGGCCCCGGAACGCGCCGGACCGGCGCTCCCGAGCGGACAGCGTCCCCGTGACAGGTCAAACATAACGCGATTTCACGTTTTTTCACGCCAACCCGCACGCGAACGCACAACCTGTTCCAACAACCCAAACAGCCGCGCACGTCATGCATGTCCTCCCCCATGGACCGCACGATGCCTCCCAGACATCCGATCCGAAAACATGCGAACGCCCGCCACGACACACGGAGGCTCTCATGATCACCAAAAGCCTGGACGCATCCTGGCACGAACTCATCCCCGGAATCCGCATCAGCACCCTGGTCCACGGGGAACAAACCCTCATGACCCGCTTTCTTCTGCAAGCCGGAACGACCCTGCCCATGCACAGCCATCCGCACGAACAGACCGGCTACCTGATCAAGGGACGCCTGACCCTGACCATCGACGGCGTGGATCACGACATCGAGCCCGGTGACAGCTGGACCATCGCCAGCGGCGTGGAACACGGCGCCGTTGTGCGCGAAACGGCCCTGGCCATCGAAGTCTTCAGTCCGATGCGCGAGGACTATCTCCCCTACGCGCCGACGGCACGGCGGTAGACCGGCCATGCGACGCGTTTGTGTCTTCCTCGGCTCCAACCCCGGCCACGACCCCGCCTACCGCCAAACGGCCACGGCCCTGGGCGCGGAGTTGGCCGCTCGTGGCCTGGGTCTGGTCTACGGCGGTTCCGGCGTGGGCCTCATGGGCGCCCTGGCCAGATCCGTCCTGGACCACGGCGGCCAGGTCACGGGCATCATCCCCGAATCCTTGAAAGCCCGCGAAGTGGCCTTCGAAGGCCTGCGCGACCTGCGCGTGGTCGGGTCCATGCACCAGCGCAAGGCCCTCATGGCCGAACTGGCCGATGGCTTCATCGCCATGCCTGGCGGGCTCGGCACCCTGGAGGAATTCGTGGAGGTTCTGACCTGGGCGCAACTCGGCATGCACAAAAAGCCCTGCGCCCTGCTGAACACGGCCGGCATCTTCGACGGCCTGCTGGACCTGCTCGACTATCTTGTCGGTCAGGGCTTCGTGGCCCAGCCCCACCGCGACATGATTCTAGTGCACGAGCAGCCGGCCGCGCTTCTGGACATGATGCGCGACTACACGCCGCCCACCCTGGATAAAACGGCCATGGCCCTGCGCCTCGACCAAAGCTGACGCCATGCCCATCATCAGCATCCGTCTGGCCAAGGGCCGGAGCATCGACCAGAAACGCCGTCTCGTGGCCGAGGTCACCCGCGCCGTGACCGACAGCCTGGACCTGCCGCCGGACCTCGTCTCCATCCAGATCGAGGAATTCGACCGCGAGAACTGGGCCACCGGCGGCGAACTCCACAGCGACAAGTTCGGCTCCGGTCACGGACAACCATGACCGACCGCGCCACCTTCACCCTCGCCCTGACCGTGCACGAACCGGGCAGGGCCTGTGATCTGCTGGCCCGGGCCTGCGGTTTGCCCAAGGGCCGCGTCAAGGATTGCATGGCCAAGGGCGGCGCGTGGTGGGACCGCCCCGGCCGGGCCTTTCCGTCCGGACAATAGCGCCACGCACGGCCCTTGGCCGTCTTGGATAACGCGCTCGACGTGGTCTTTTTTCCAAACTTCCCATTGCGGAACACCTGCCCAAGGATTATCTAGACACAAAGCGTTCCCTCCAGGGCGCGTCCCCTTCCTTTTTCCTTCTCCACCCCTTGAACCGCTCCCCATCGCTCTGGAAGGCCCCCATCAGCCCGAAATCGGAACAAGGAGGCCGTATGACGAGACAGTTGTCCTTCAAAATGCATCAACGCGAGGTGGAACCCCATTACCGGATCCAAATCGACGCCGCCGAATCCACGGAAGACGTGCGCAAATTCTTCGAGCGCACGGCCGTGGATTTTTTGCGTCGCGCCGTTGGAGATCAGATCGAGGTCCAGCCAGACGACGTCGTCTTTGAGCCCGAATCCACGTCCGGCTACATACTCAGCCCGCGCATGGCCGAAAACCAGGATTTCGTGGACATCCACGACCAATCCGACCTGCCGCATATCCTGGCCCTGCTCTCGGACCGGGCCGTGGGACGATACCGGTATCTGATCCGCAAGCACCCGGACAAAACGGAAATGAAAATATTCCAAGTTCCCGGGCCGCGACGCACCTAAGCGGTGGGCCATCGCAATCACCGCGCACCACTAACCGAGGAGGACACCATGAACATCCTGGCAGCGGTCGACCAGTCGGACTACGCGTCCCTGGTTCTGAAAAAAGCCTTTGACCTGGCCACGAAAGATGATGCCAAGGTCACGGTCATGACCGTGTCCAACATCTCCTTCACCAATCTTTATGTCGGAGAAACCCCGACAAACATCCTGGAAAAACTCCGGGAAGGAGTCGATGAGACGGTCAAAAAAATCAAAAGCCAGGCCGAGGCGGCGCGAACCTCGGTCGAGATCGTCGTCGAGGAAAGCTCATCTCCGGCCAACGCCATTGTTGATTACGCCGAAAAAAACGGCGTGGATCTGATCGTCATCGGCAGCAAGGGCATGGGCGCCATCGAACGGTTTCTCATCGGCAGCGTGTCCAGCCAGGTCGTGACCCACGCCCCCTGCTCCGTGCTAGTGGTCAAGAAATAGCCATCCAGGGCAAACACTGTTTCACGGGGACGCCGCGCCGCGTCCCCCGGTTCTCGCCCCGCCCGGCGCCCGCCCGCCTCCGGCCATCCTTGAAATTCCAGGCCGTCTCGACTACATTCCAACATTTCCTCATTTCAAGCAGTTGGAAACATCTTGAACGCCGATCTCCTTCAGTATTTTTTTGGCGGCCTGACCAGCGGAGCCATCTACGCCCTCATTGCCCTGGGTTTTTGCGTGGTCAACAACACCATGGGCATCGTCAATTTCGTGCAGGTTGATTTCGTCTCCCTGGGCGGCATGTTCATGTTCTCGGCCCTGGGCGCCGCCGGACTGCCCATGACGCCGGCCCTGCTGCTGGCCGTGGCCGGAGTGGGCGCGGTGGCCATGGTCATCGAACGTTTCGGCCTGCGCCCGGCCAGATCCGGCAACCACCTGGTCCTGGTTTTTTTGACCGTGGGTCTGTCCATCATCCTGCGCGGCGTGATCAAACTGGTCTGGGGCAAGAACCGCATGGCCCTGCCGCCCCTGACCCCGGACACCCCCGTGCAGATTCTCGGAGCCAGCGTCCTGCCCCAGGCCTTGTGGATTCTGGCCCTGACCGTGGTCGCCATCGCCGTGCTGACCTGGTTCTTCCACAAAACGCCCCTGGGGCTGTGCATGCGGGCCGTGGCCGACAACCCCACGGCCGCGGCCGTGGTCGGCATCCCGGCCGGACGCATCCGCCTGACCAGCTACGCCATCGCCGGCGCCCTGGGCGGGCTGGCCGGAGTCCTGGTCACGCCCATCACCACCCTCAGTCACGACGTCGGGGTGTTGCTTGGGCTCAAGGGCTTTGCCGCCGCCATCCTGGGGGGCTTTGGCTCCTTTCCCGGGGCCATCCTCGGCGGCCTGGGCCTGGGTCTGCTCGAATCCCTGTCCGCCGGCTACCTGTCCAGCGCCTACAAGGACGTGGTCGCCTTCGTGGTCCTGCTCCTCGTCCTCTTCATCCGGCCCAAGGGCCTGTTCGGGAAATAACCCATGCCCACCACCGTGCTCGCCCCAGCCTTTCAGAATCACGCATCCCTTCCCGGCAAGTCCCTGGCCGCCGCGCCGAGTCCTTCATGACCAGCAAGCAGAACCTCGTCTATTTCCTGTCCCTGCACCGCACCGGCCTGACCGTTTCGATGCTGGGCCTGGCCCTGGTCCTGTTCCCGATTGTCGAGGACAATGCCTACACCCTGACCCTGACCAACCAAATCGCCATCAACGCCATCGTCGTCCTGGGACTGAATCTGTTCATCGGCTACGCCGGCCAAATTTCCCTGGGGCACGCGGCCTTCTTTGGCCTCGGGGCCTACGGCTCGGCCATCGCCACGGTCACCCTCGGCATCGCCCCCTGGCCGGCCATGGCCCTGGTGGCGATCCTGGTCGGACTGCTGGCCCTGGGTCTGGGCATTCCCATCCTGCGCCTGTCCGGGCATTATCTGGCCATGGCCACCCTGGGCTTTAATTTCGTCATCCATACCGTGCTTTTGCAATGGGACGAGGTCACCGGCGGTCCGAGCGGCTTCGCCGGCATCACCGCCCTGAACGTTGGCGATTTCTTCTTCGACACCCCGGTCAGCCTGCACTACCTGCTCTGGGGATGGACCATGGCCTGCATGCTGCTCTGCCTGAATCTGATCCGCAGCGGCGTGGGGCGGGGACTGGCCGCCCTGGCCGGCGACGAGACGGCGGCCGCGTCCCTGGGCGTGAACACCCACGTGGCCAAAACCAAAATCTTCGTGCTCTCGGCCGTGCTGGCATCCCTGGCCGGAAGCCTTTTCGCCCACTGTTACTGCTACGTCAGCCCGGACACGTTTGGCATCTTCGCCTCCACGGATTTGGCCATCATGGTCGTGATCGGCGGCATGGGCTCCGTGTGGGGCTCGATTTTCGGAGCGGCCTTCATCACCCTGCTCCCGGAGTGGATGGACTTGTTCGAAACCTACAAGGACTTCGTCCACGGCGGCATCCTGGTGCTGGTGCTGATGTTCCTGCCCCAGGGCCTGATCACGGGACTGGCCGAAATCATCAAGGTCCGCCTGGCCTTGCGGAGGCGCGTCCATGCTTCGTCTTGAACAGGTGCACAAAAATTTCGGCGGTCTGCCCGCCCTGAACAACGTGACCATGGTCGCCGCCAAGGGCTTGGTCACGGCCCTGATCGGCCCCAACGGCGCCGGCAAGAGCACCCTCATCAATTGCATGACCGGCGTCTTGGCCCCGACCAGCGGCGCCATCCACTTTCTCGGTCAGGACATCGCCGGACTGCCCGCCCACCGCGTGACACGGATGGGCATCCACCGCACCTTTCAAAACCTGCGCCTGTTCCCGCGCCTTTCCGTTCTGGAGAATGTCCTGACCGGCCTGACCCTGGAAGCCGGATCATCCATGGTCATGGCCATGCTCCGCCTGCCCTATCTGCGTCACCGCGAACGGGCCTTGCGCCTGCGCGCCCTGGACGCCCTGGACCACTATGGTCTGGCCGACAAGGCCGACTGGCCGGCCGGAATCCTGGCCTATGGCGACAAAAAACGGGTCGAATTGGCCAGGGCCACGGTCGGGCAGCCCAAACTGCTCCTGCTCGACGAGCCCGTGGCCGGCCTCAACGCCGAGGAAACGGCCGCCGTGGGCGAGCAGCTCCGGCTCTTGAAACGCGACGGGCACACCATCGTGCTCGTGGAGCACGACATGGACCTGGTCATGAGCATCGCCGACCATGTGGTGGTTCTGGACAGCGGGGCGTGCATCGCCACGGGAACTCCCGATGAAATCCGGCGCAACCCGCTAGTGCTCGAAGCCTATCTCGGACGCATGGAGGCAACGGCCTGATGCTGACCATCACCAACCTCACGGCGCATTACGGCGCGGCCCAGGCATTGTTCGGCATCGACCTGCGTATCGCCGCCGGGGAAACCGTGGCCCTGGTCGGGGCCAACGGCGCGGGCAAAAGCACCCTGCTCAAATGTCTGATGGGTCTGGTCAGGCCCACGGGCGGGAAAATCAGCCTGGACGGCCGGATCGTGACCAGCGCATCCCC
Organism: Deltaproteobacteria bacterium; assembly: GCA_009930495.1. NCBI lineage: Bacteria > Pseudomonadati > Myxococcota > Myxococcia > Deltaproteobacteria bacterium. The sequence continues at coordinate 4,729 of RZYB01000032.1, read as the reverse complement.
GGCCAAGATGGTCCGCCTGGGCCTGGCCCTGTCTCCGGAAGGGCGCGAGGTGTTCCCCAACTTGCCGGTCCTGGACAATCTGCGCCTGGGCGCCATTCCGCTCAAACTATCCCCGGCCGAGACTGCCCACCGGCTGGAGGAAGTCTTTGCCCGCTTCCCCAAGCTCAAGATGCGCCGGGCCCAGCTCGCCGGCACGCTGTCCGGGGGAGAGCAGCAAATGCTGGCCATGGGCCGGGCCCTCATGGCCCACCCCCGGATCTTGCTCCTGGACGAGCCCAGCCTGGGTCTGGCGCCGCTCGTCACCGATGAAATTTTCGCCATCATCCACCAACTGGCCCGGGCCGGCTCGACCATCCTCATTGTCGAGCAAAACGCGGCCAGGGCCTTGTCCGCCTCGGACACGGCCTATCTGCTGGCGCACGGCCGCATCGTCGAGCACGGAGCCAGCCGCGACCTCTTGAACGACCCGGCCCTGCGCGCCGCCTTCCTCGGCGCGGCCAGCCAGGAAAATCCCGCCGCCAGCCGCCTGGGCGCGGCCGGCCTGACCAACATCCGCTTGGAGAAACCCACGATGCACACCAATTTCATGCCCTCATTCGCCTCCATGGAAGACCTGCGCGCCCATCAGCTCGAAGGCCTCGCATGGACCGTCCGCCACGCCTACGAGGGATGCCCAGCCTACCGGGCCAAGTTCGACGCCCTGGGCCTGACCCCGGACAGCATCCAAAGCCTCGACGATCTGGCCCGGCTGCCCTTCACCACCACCGAGGATCTGCGCGACGGCTATCCCTTTCCGCTCAAGAGCGTGCCCTTCGAGCACATCGTGCGCGTCCACGCCAGTTCCGGCACCACCGGCAAACGCAAGGTCCTGTGCTATACCCAAAAAGACCTGGATGACTGGACCGATATGTTCGCCCGATGCTACCAGACGGCCGGGGTCACGCCCCTGGACCGGGTCCAGATCGCCGTGGGCTACGGCGTGTGGACGGCCGGCATGGGCTTCCAGCTCGGGTGCGAAAAGGTCGGAGCCCTGGCCGTGCCCGTGGGGCCGGGCAACATCGACATGCAGATCCAGTTTCTGCTCGACTTCCAGTCCACGGTATTCTGCTCCACGGCGTCCATGGCCCTGCTCATGGCCGAGGAAATCCACAAACGCGGCATCGCCGACAAAATCGCCGTGCGCAAAATCATTTACGGCTCGGAACGTTCCAGCCGGTCCATGCGCAAAAAAATCTCCGAACTGTTCGGCGGGGCCGAACTTTTCGACATCACCGGCCTGACCGAACTCTACGGACCCGGCGCGGGCATCGAATGCCCGGACCATGACTGCATCCACTACTGGGCCGACTATTACCTGCTGGAAATCCTCGATCCGGAAACCCTGAAGCCCGTGCCGGACGGTGAATGGGGAGAAATGGTCGTGACCACCCTGCGCAAGGAAGGGGCGCCACTGATCCGCTACCGCACCCGCGACATCACCCGACTTCTGCCCGGTCCGTGCAGCTGCGGCAGCATCATGCCCCGGCATTCGCGCATCAAGGGCCGAAGCGACGACACCATCAAATTTCGCGGCGTGAACATCTACCCCAGCTCCATCGACACCATTCTGTCCGCCGTGCCGGGACTGGGTTCGGAATACCAAATCCACCTGACCAGGGACGAGGCCGGCCGGGATCATATGCGTCTGGTGGTGGAACGGGCCGAAAACGTGAGCGAAAAACGCGGTCCCGAACTCGTTCACGAATGCGCCCACCAGATCAAGAAACAACTTTTGGTTTCGGCGGACATCGAGCTGGTGGACTACGCCGGCCTGCCGCGCTCGGAGCGCAAGAGCCAGCGAGTCTTCGATACACGTATTCAGGACGAAATCGTCTAACGCCGGCTCCGGGCGCCCCACGGGTTCGGGCCACAACATCTGAAAGGAGAGACAATCATGCGGAAACTGTGCGCCTTGCTGGCCGGCCTGCTCATGCTGGCCGCCCCGGCCCTGGCCGAGGACACCATCAGGATCGGAGCCTTTTTCGATCTGTCCGGCCGGGCCGCCTTCATTGGCACCCCGACCAAGCTGGTGGCCGAAATGATCGTGGACAAACTCAACGCCGAGGGCGGCATCGACGGCAAAAAGCTGGAACTGCTCGTGGCCGACACGGAAAGCGATCCCGCCAAGGCCGCGACCATCGTCAACAAATTCATTCACAAGGACGCGGTCACGGCCATCATCGGCCCGACCCTGACCGATGAAGGCATGAGCGTGAAGAAATTCGTGCACGCGGGCAAAACGCCCATCGTCATGACCGTGGGCGGCGACCCGGTGATCATGGGCGGAAAATTCGGCCCGTACGACTGGGTCTTCAAATCTCCCCAGCGGTCCAAGACGGCCGTGGAACGCCTGTTCATGTACCTCAAGGACAAGGGCCTGACCAAGATCGCCCTGCTTTCGGCCGATGACGGCTTCGGCAAGGACGGCATGCGCTGGATGGAAGAACTGGGACCGAAATACGGCATCGAAATGCTGATCACGGAATCCTTCGGGGCCCGCGACACGGACATGACCGCCCAGTTGACCAAGGCCAAGAACACCGCGCCCCAGGCCCTGGTGGTCTGGACCACGGGTCCGGCCGGAGCCATCGTGGCCAAGAACAGGGCCCAGCTTGGCATCGAGCTGCCCCTGTTCCAATGTCATGGTCTGCCCGACCCCAAGTACATCGAACTCGCCGGCCCGGCCAGCGAAGGCGACCGCATGCCCGCCACCAAGCTCATGGTGGCCGATGCCCTGCCCGATTCCGATCCGCAAAAACCGGTCATTCGCGAATTCATCACGCTCTACACGGACAAGGGTTACGACAAACAGTTCCCCATCAACACCCATTCCGGCTATGCCTGGGACGCGATCATGCTCGTGGCCAACGCCATCAAAAAAGCCGGCACCGAGCCCGAGGCCCTACGCGCGGCCATTGAAGGCACCTCGAACTATGTCGGCGTCTCGGGCACCTACAACCTAACCGCCGAGGATCACAACGGCCTGGATGTGGATTCCATGGTCATGGTCCAGGTCAAGGACGGAAAATTCGTCATGGCTGAATGAGTGCTCCGGCCCGACGGACCTCTCCCTGATTTCCCCCGTGGGGGACGGCGGCAAGGCGCGCGCTCCGAGTCTGCCAGCCCGACCGCCAAACCCCACGGGCATTCTTTGCCCAACGCGCCGCGCCGTTCCCGCGCAATAACGCAGTCCCTGGTCGTTCACGCCCGTGACAGGGCACCCAAGCCACACCTCGATACATTCATGAATCCCGTGCCGGTAGCACGGGGTACCCTCAGGAGACAGGATGGATATCGCGATAATTGTGCTGCTGATCGTGCTCAATGGCATATTCGCCATGTCGGAAATAGCTCTCGTGACCGCGAAAAAAAATCGCCTGCAACGCCTGGCCGATAACGGCGACGCCTCGGCGCTGCTCGCCATCGAGCTTGGAGAAGAGCCGACACAATTTCTGTCCACGGTCCAGATCGGGATCACCGCCATCGGCATCCTGAACGGCATGATCGGCGAAGCGGCGCTGGCGGATCCCCTCGCCGTCATCTTCGCCCGATTCGGACTTGACGAACAATCGAGCGCGATCGCGGCCACGACCATCGCCGTGGTGTCCATCACCTACCTGTCGATTGTCGTCGGAGAACTCGTGCCGAAAAGAATTGGACAATTCCGGGCCGAAGGAATCGCGACATTCATGGCCAGGCCTATCTCGCTCCTGGCCTCCATATCCCGTCCGTTCATTTTCCTGCTGTCCGTCTCGACCGATGGCCTGCTGCGTCTCATGGGCAAAAAAGAACTCAACAGCGCCAACATCACGGAAGAGGATATCCATTCGATGCTGACCGAGGGATCGCAAGCCGGAGTCCTTGAAAAACAAGAACACGAGATAATGCGCAATGTTTTCAGGCTGGACGATCGACAAATTTCTTCGCTGATGACGCCGCGAAGCGAAATCATCGCCCTCGACATCGAGAAGCCCCTTGAAAGCAGCCTGGACGAACTGATGGACTCCGACCATTCGCGCTATCCCGTCTGCCGCGGCGGGCTGCACGATATCGTTGGCATCATCACCGCGAAACGCTTGCTGAAGCAACGCATCAAGGCCGAAACCAGCAACATCGAAGATTATCTCCAACCGGCTGTTTTCGTGCCAGAAACCCTCACCGGCATGAAGTTGCTGGAACAGTTCCGCGAGTCTGGAGTGCAGATGGTTTTCGCCATCGACGAGTACGGCGAGGTCCTGGGGCTGATCACGCTCCAAGATGTGCTCGAAGCCCTCGCCGGAGAATTCAAGCCACGCGACCCCGAAGATGTCTGGGGCGTGCGACGCGAAGACGGGTCGTGGCTCCTTGATGGGTTGATTCCGATTCCCGAGCTCAAGGATCGACTCGGTTTGAAAACCGTGCCCGAGGAACAGAAAGGAAGATACAATACCCTGAGTGGCATGATGATGTGGCTGGTGGGCAGCGTTCCGCGAACCTGCGATGTCGCCGAATGGGAAGGCTGGAGACTCGAAGTCATCGATCTCGATGGCAACAGGGTCGACAAGGTTCTCGCCAGCCAGGCGTCCCCGGATTCCGACAGCCCATCCAAACCTTGAGACTGAGCCGAGAGGTGGCGGCGCGGTGCCTCCCCCGCCATAATCCGCGCAACAAAAAAGCCGCCGAAGTATAACTTCGGCGGCTTATCGTAGCC
>RZYB01000031.1 GCA_009930495.1 Deltaproteobacteria bacterium | reverse complement strand
GCGAAAAACCGGAGTCAAAGCCAGTAGAAAACGAGCCGGGTGGGATAATGATTACCTGATGAGATTGCTCGTGACCTAAAATTTCATGCGATTGCCCTGTCCGAGCTGGGAACCGCGCTTCCGGTGGGAAAACAGGTGCTGATCGAAAAAAATCACACCAGGGACATCAGGGCGGCGTCCAGCCGGGGATGTTCGAATCCGAATCCCAGGTCGTCCAGGCGGCCGGGCAGACAGCGCTGGCCTCCCAGAAGCATGGTCGCCGCCTCGCCCAGAGCCAGTTTCAGCACGAATCCGGGTACAGGCAGGACGGCGGGCCGGCCCAGAGCGCGACCCAGGGCGCGCGTGAATTCGGCATTGGTCACGGGATGGGGCGCGCAGGCGTTGAACATTCCGGCCGCGGTCGGTGTTTCGAGAAGAAAGGCCATGGCGCGGACAAGGTCCCGGACATGAATCCAGGGGAACCACTGCCTGCCCGAACCCAGCTTTCCGCCCAGACCCCGGGTAAAAATCGGACGCATCTTGGCCAAGGCGCCGCCGTGTCCCAGAACCACGGAAAGGCGCGAAATGATCACGCGGTGTCCGAAGTTTTCGGCGCGCAGGGCCTCGGCCTGCCAGGCCTGGGCCACGTCGGACAGAAAGCCCGTCCCGCGCGGGGAGTCCTCGGTGCAAAGCCTGTCTCCCGTGTCGCCGTAAAAGCCCACGGCATTGGCGCAGAGAAAGACCTTGTCCGTCGTCTTGCCCAGGGCATCGACGATATGGCGGGTGCTCAGGACGCGGGACTCCAGGATGGCGCGTTTGCCGGCCTCGTCCCAGCGAGTGGTGATGGGCGTTCCGGCCAGATTGATGACCGCGTCGTGTTCGGGAATTTCGTCCTGCCAGGGGCCGGGCGTGACCGGGTCGGCCTGGATGATCCGCGCCCCGGAGGGCAGGTCGGCCCGGCCGGAACGAGCAGCCACGGTGACCTCGTGTCCGCGTTCGAGCAGGTGCGGAATAAGCTGCCCGCCGACAAAGCCTGTCGCGCCGAAAGCCAGAATCTTCATCGTCGCCTCCCCGGGCCGTGGCCCTTACAATCCGAAATGCTTCTGGATGTAGCCGGACATGGTCGCCATGGCCTGTTCCTGGCATTCGCCGCAGCCGGTGCCGATCTTGGTCATGTCCTGGAGCTCCTGGAAGCTGCGCGCGCCTTCGAGCACGGCGTGTTCGATGTCCTCGTCCGTGACCTGCATGCATTCGCAGACGATTTTGGCGGTCTGGGTGGTGATGCGGTCTTCCATGCCGTTCTTGCGGTAGTAGTCGTCAATGGCCACGCGCAGGGCCTTGTCCCCCAGGACCGAGCAATGGACCTTGTTGTCCGGCAGCCCGCCCAGGGCGTTTAAGATATCCTTGGCCGTGATTTTGTAGGCCTCGTCCAGCTTCATGCCCAGGACCATTTCCGAGAGCATGGACGTGCTGGCGATGGCGCTGGCGCAGCCGTAGGTCTGCCATTTGCAATCGGTGATGGTCAGGGTGGCGGGATCGACCTTGATGAAAACCATCATCTCGTCCCCGCACTTGACGTTGCCGGTCTTGCCGATGCCGTGGAAATCCTCTTCGTTGCCCTCGCGCAGCACGTTGCGCGGGTTCATGAAGTGGTCCTTGACCTTGTCTGAGTATGTCCATTTGGTGGCCATGTTATCTTCTCCTGTAGACGGTGGACATGTCGCGGATGCGGTTGATGATCGGCGGCAATTGTTCGAGCATGTAGGTGACATCGTCCATGGTGTTTTCGCGGCCCAGGCTGATGCGGATGGAGCCGTGGGCGTTTTCCACGGGCACTCCCGTGGCCATGATGACGTGGGACGGATCAAGGGAGCCCGAGGCGCAGGCCGAGCCCGTGGACACGGCGATGCCGGCCAGATCCAGATAGAGGAGGATGGCCTCGCCCTCGGCCCCGGCGAAGGACACGTTGAGCGTCCCCGGCAGACAGTGCTCCGGGTGGCCCATGAACAGGACGTCCGGAATGGAGGCGGCGATGCCGGCCTTGAGGGCGTCACGCATGGCCCGGATACGCGGTTCCTCGTCGGTCATTTCCAGGGCGCGCATGGCCACGGCCTTGCCCAGGGCAAAGATGCCCAGGGAATTTTCCGTGCCGGCCCGCCGGCCCGATTCCTGGTGTCCGCCCAGGATGAATGGGCAATAGGGCGCGCCCTTCTTCACATACAGGGCCCCGATGCCCTTGGGGCCATAAATCTTGTGTCCGGACAGGCTCAGAAAATCCACGTCCAGATCCTTCACGTCGACCGGGATCTTGCCCACGGCCTGCACCGCGTCGGTGTGGAACAGGGCGCCGGCCTCGTGGGCGATGCGGGCCACTTCCTTGATGTCCTGGAGGGTGCCAATCTCGTTGTTGGCCAGCATGACCGAAACCAGGCCGATTTTGTCCGTGACGGCCCGGCGCAGGTCGTCCAGGTCGATGCGGCCGTGCTTGTCCACGCCCAGGAAGGTCACGGCATGGTTGTGACGTCCGAGGTCGCGGGCCGTGTTCAAAACACAGGGGTGCTCGATGGCCGTGGTCACCAGCCCGTTTTTGCCGCTCAAGGGGCAGGCGCAGGACGTGCTTTCACAGCGCAGCAGGGACAGGACCGTGTTGTTGGCCTCGGACCCGCTGCCGACAAAAAGGATTTCCTCTGGCGCGGCACCGATGAAGGACGCCACCGTGGCCCTGGATTCTTCCACCAATTCCCTGGCTTCGCGGCCGAACTGGTGCATGCTGGAGGGATTGCCGAATATTTCCAGGCCCTTGATGATCGTCTTTTTGACTTCGGGATGCAGGGGGGTGGTGGCGTTGTTGTCGAAATAAACCGTTCTGGTGTCCATGAAGACTGCTCCTTGTTATCGCGGCGTGAGAATCAGCTTTCTTGGATAATTTCGAAATCGTCCCTGTCTAGCCTTGATTTGGATCAAAATTGTCGGATTTTATCAAGGCCTCGCCATGCGCGGTCTCCCGCCAGGTCTGGGTCGCCCAGCAATGGAGTTCATGGGGTTCAAAGGCCTTTTTGTAGCGCATGCGGGCGCATCCGTCCACGACATAGCCCAGATAATAGTGGGTCAGACCGAGTCGGCGGGCCTCGTCGATTTCGCGCAGCACGCTGAACACGCCCAGACTCAAGCGGGCCATGGCCGGATCGAAAATGAAATAGACGGAGCTTAAAGCCGTGGCGCTGACGTCCAGATAGCCCGCGCCCACGAGCCGGCCGTTGTATTCATAGCGGGACAGCAGGGTTGGGCAGGACGGGGAATGCAGATTGGCGGCAAAGTCCTCGAAGGTGCATTCCTGGCCGAAACGCGCCTGGGAATGGGCCTGGTAGAGGGTAAAGAGTTCGGCATCGTAGCGGATGGGGCCGAAGCTCACCGATATGTCGCGGCATTGGCGCAGCACCCGTTTCTGGCTTCGGCTGGGCCGGAATCGGTCGACCTGAACGCGCAATGCCGTGCAGGCCCGACATTCGGGGCAGGCCGGACGGAAGAAGTAATGTCCGAATTTTCGCCAGCCCTGCTCCAGAATCATGTCCAGTTCCCGACCGTTCACGTTGCCGGCGAAAAAGTATTCATGAACCAATGTCCGGTCCGGGAGATACGGGCAGGCAATGGGCGTGGAAAGGTCGGGGCTGGAGTAGATGATCATGATCGTGATGGGCGGGAAAAAAACGGCGCGGACGGCCAAGACCGTTCGCGCCGCGCATGGTGTCGTCCAGGCATGGGGACGTCTAGCCTGTCACCTTGGCCCAGGAATCGCGCAGGGTCACGGTGCGGTTGAAGACGGGCTTGTCCGGCGCGTGCTCAAAGCGGTCGGCGCAGAAATATCCCTGACGCTCGAACTGGAAACGATCCTCGGGCGCGGCCTGGGCCAGGGATGCCTCGATCCGGCAATCAGTCAGAATTTCCAGGGAGTTCGGATTGATCTGGGTCAAAAAGTCCGCGTCCCTGCCCGGTGCCGCCACGTTGAACAGGCGGTCATAAAGGCGGATTTCCGCCGGGACGCAATGCTTGGCCCCGACCCAATGCAGGGTGCCCTTGACCTTGCGGCCATCCGGAGCGTCGCCGCCGCGCGTGGCCGGATCGTAGGCGCAGACCACGGCCTCGATGGTCCCGTCGTCGGCCTTGATGACATCCGTGCAGGTGACCAGATAGGCGCCGCGCAGCCGCACTTCGCGTCCGGGAGAAAGGCGGAAATACTTGCTCGGCGGATTCTCCATGAAATCGTCGGCTTCGATGAACACCTCGCGGGAGAAGCCGACACGTCTGCTGCCCATGCCCGGGTTCTTGGGATGGTTGGCCAGCTCGAAAAATTCTTCCCGGTCTTCCGGGTAGTTCTCGATGACGAGCTTGAGCGGCCGCAGCACGGCCATGGCCCGGGGCGCGGTGGCGTCCAGATTCTCGCGGACACAGTTTTCCAGTACGCCCATGTCCACGCAGCTGTCGGAGCGGCTGACACCGACGCGCTCGCAGAAGTCACGCAGCGCTTCCGGGGGGAACCCGCGTCGGCGCAGACCCGAGATGGTCGGCATGCGCGGATCGTTCCAGCCGGAAACCATGTTTTCTTCAACCAACAGTTTAAGTTTGCGTTTACTGGTGACGGTGTAATTGATGTTCAGCCGGTTGAATTCATACTGCCGCGGGCGGCCGGGCACTTCCAGTTGGTCCAGAATCCAGTCGTAGAGTGGCTTGTGGTCCGCGAATTCCAGGGTGCAGATGGAATGGGTGATGCATTCTAGGGCGTCGGACAGACCGTGGGCGAAATCGTACATGGGGTAGATGCACCACGCCGTGCCCGTGTTTTGGTGTTCCTGATGGAGGATGCGGTACAGGGCAGGGTCGCGCAGATTCATGTTCGGCGAGGCCATGTCGATCTTGGCCCGCAGGATGTGCGCGCCTTCGGCGAATTCCCCGGCCCGCATGCGCGCGAACAGGTCCAGGTTTTCCTCCACGGAGCGGTCACGGCAGGGGCTGTTTTTTCCCGGTTCCGTCAGGGTGCCCCGGTACTGGCGCACTTCCTCGGCCGACAGGGAGCAGACATAGGCCTTGCCCTGTTTGATGAGGTCGACGGCGAACGCATAAAGCTGCTCGAAATAGTCCGAGGCGTGGTAGAGATGCTCGCCCCAGTCAAAGCCCAGCCAGTGCACGTCTTCCTTGATGGACGCGACATAGACCGGATCTTCCTTGCCCGGATTGGTGTCGTCGAAGCGCAGGTGGCAGCGGCCGCCGTAATCGCGGGCCAGCCCAAAGTTGAGACAGATGGACTTGGCGTGGCCGATATGCAGGAATCCGTTGGGTTCCGGGGGAAAACGGGTGAAGACCCGGCCCTCGTTTTTGCCGTTTTTGAGGTCGTCCTCGATGATGGCGCGTAGAAAATTGGATGGGGTAGGCGTGTCCATAACTATCCTTGAGCGGGTTGGTCTGGGGAAAAATCAGCTGACGTGCATACGGTCAGGGGACGGGGTTGGCAAGTCCGGCCGTCGAGGTAGGCGCGCAGGGCGTCGCGGGTGCTGGGGAAGGCCAGACGGTCCCAGGGGATGTCCTCGGGGGCGAAGAGGTCCAGGGCCTCGGTTTCCTCGCCCGCTTCGGGCCTGGCCGCGTCGAGCTTGGCGCTGTAGACGATGATCACCGGTGGCCAGCCCGCATAGGAAAAGACACCGACCAAGCCGTCCAGGCTGATTGTCAGGTTCGTTTCTTCCCAAATTTCGCGGATGGCCGCGTGTTCGACCTGTTCGCCCTCGTCCACGTAGCCGCCGGGCAAGAGCCAGCGTTTGGAATCATCGGGCCGCTTGCGGCGCATGAGCAGGATTTTGCCGCCAATTTCCAGAACCACGCAGGTCACGACCTTGGGGTCGAGATAGACCACGCCGGAGCAGGCCGAGCAAACCAGACGCGCCGGTTCGTCCGGGCGCAGGCGGCGCGTTTCCAGGCGCGCCCCACAGGCCGGGCAGAAGCGGTAGCGATCGTGGCGGATGGGACCGGTGGTGGTGATCATGCGTGGGTATTGGTTTTGATGCGTTGATCCTTGAGGCTTTGGCGCGGATGGGGCTTGGGCGCCTTGGCCGGGTGGCCGATGCTGACTATGGCTTCCACGCGCAGATGGTCCGGGATGTTCAGGATCTGGCGCACGCGTTCCTCGGCCGTGATGCCGGGCAGGTGCTCGCGCAGGCGGATCTGCACCCAGCAACTGCCCAGGCCCAGGCTTTGGGCCGCGAGGTGGAGAATGATGGTGGCGATGGAACAGTCCTCGATCCAGGTGTCGGCCTTGGCCTCGTCGCCCAGGACAACCACGCCCAGGGCAGCGTCGCGCAGAAAATGGGCGCCGTGGGGCTTGGCCGTGGCCAGCCCGGCCAGCAAGGCCTTGTCCGTGACAAAAATGAATTCCCATGGATCGAGCCCGCGCGAGGATGGCGAACGCAGCACGGCTTCCTTGAGCTGGTCGATGATTTCCGGACTCAGGGGTTCGGAGGTGTACTGGCGGACACTGCGACGCTGGCGTAAAATGTCGAGCATGGAATCCTCCAAGAGGGATGGGTTGCGTGGGCGTGGCCACGGGTTTCGGTCGCGCGCGACCCGACCTTGATCCGACGCACGGCTTCCCGTATCAGAGCCCTTTGTGCCGAGCAATCGTGGGTTCCGGAGGGTGGATGGACGCCGTGATTCTGATCTTGACAGTGCTGGCCGGGTGTCTCATGCCGGTCCAGCCGGCCGTGAACGCGGTGACCGCATACTGGATGAAAAGCCCGTATCTGGCCTCGTTTTTTTCTTTTCTGACCGGAACCCTGGCCCTGGGTCTGGTCTGCCTCGTCCTGCGCCATCCTTGGCCCGACGGCAAAATTTTGGCGGGTCTGCCCTGGTGGGTCTGGACCGCCGGTTCCATGGGCGCCTTTTTCGTGACCATGTCCATCGTGGCCGTGCCCAGGCTGGGGGCCATGAGCGTCATGGCCCTGTTTATTGTCGGGCAGATGGGCATGTCCCTGGTCATGGACCATTTCGGTTGGCTGGGCATTCCGGCCCAGCCCATGTCCGCGTTGCGGGTGCTGGGCGCGGTGCTGCTGCTGGCCGGCGTGGTCCTGATCCGGAAATTTTAAAGGAGAAGAGCGATGAAAACAGCCTTGTTCGTGTTCAACGGAGACCCCATGTGCTTCATTCACGTGCTGCTCAATGCCTTGGATCTGCACGCCAACGGCCACGAGACGCGGATTGTCATGGAAGGGGCCTCGGTCCAGCTGGTGCCTGCCGTGACCCAGCCGGATCATCCTTTGGCCAGACTTTTTGCCCAGGTCCGGGAAAAGGGCCTGCTTGATGGCGCGTGCAAGGCCTGTTCGGTCAAGCTCGGCGTGGACAAGGCCGTGAACGAGGCCGGCGTGGCCCTCGTGGGTGACATGAGCGGTCATCCGTCCATGCGCGGCTACATGGACGCGGGTTTTCAGGTCATTACCTTCTGATGCTGATCAACGTCGGCTCCCTCAATCCGGTCAAGCTCGGCGCCATCCGGGATGTCATGATCGCGCGTTTTCCAGACGCCCGCTTCGCGCCCGTGGCCGTGGACTCGGGCGTTTCGGTTCAGCCCATCGGCCTGGATGAAACCCTGCGCGGCGCCAGAAACCGGGCCCTGGCCGCCTTTGTCCATGGTTCGTGCGATTTGGCCGTGGCCCTGGAGTCCGGCCTGATTCCGGTGCCCCAGACCCGCACCGGCTATATGAATTTGACGGCCTGTGCCATTCATGACGGCCTTGAGATGTATGTCGGTCTGGGCCCGGCCTTTGAACTCCCGGACGAGGTGACCCGTTTGGTGGTGGACGAAGGTTTGGAATTGGACCCGGCCGTGCGTCGGGCCGGTCTGACGGACAACGCGCGCATTGGGTATGCCCAGGGTATTATCGGCGTCCTGAGCCAGGGCCGGGTGACCCGCCAGGATTACAGCCGGCCGGCCGTGTCCATGGCCATGGTCCGCATGGGACTTTAATTTTATCAACGTTTTGACGACGAGGAATGCATGTCCAGAAGCTATTTGGTGTATCGGTGCAAGGAAGGGGAAGTGCTCAAGAAGCCCGAGGCGGTTATCTCCCTGTGGGACGAGGATCTGCCAAAGTTCACGGAAATTTTGGACGAGGCCACGGCCTCGCGGCCGGACAAGGCCCGCCAGAAGGACGAATATTGGGAACTGGTCCGCAAGGAGGACGCCGACCCGTATGACTGGGAAAAGGTCGTGGGAGCCATCAAGAACAAGGAGCATGATCCGTTGGGCGACATGTGGCGCGAGCGGGCCAAGATGGAAAAGCTCATGGAAGAGGGCGCGACCCTGGAGCAGGCCCTGGAGGTCATGACGCCATTCAGCCATACTTTTCGGTATGAGGCCGAGGGCCCCAAGAAACTCATTCCGAACATGGGCGAGGTCGAATCCTGATCGGGAGGTTCCATGCGCTGGCTGCTTCTTTTTCTGGCCTTGGCGCCAATGACCGGATGGTGCGGCGAGCTGGCCTCGGGCCAGCTTTTGTACGTGCCGGTTTATTCGCATATTTATATCGGGGACAAGGAGCGGCCGTTCAATCTGGCCGTGACCCTGTCCGTACGCAACATTGACCCCAGACAGGGACTGCGTCTGACCCGTGTTGATTATTTCAACACCGAAGGCGTCCTGATCCGGCATTATCTGTCCAAACCCCTGGAGCTTGGTCCCCTGGGCTCGACCCGCTACGTGATCCAGGAAAAGGACACCGAGGGCGGTTCCGGCGCGAATTTTCTGGTGCGTTGGGAATCGGCCTCGGCCATGAACCCGCCGGTGGTGGAATCGGTCATGATCGGAGCCAAGTCCGGCCAGGGAATTTCCTTCACCTCCCAGGCGAGGGAAATCACCGAGTAAGTGAATGCGGGGATTGCCGCGTTTTTGTTGGGTACTCGCGATGACGCCGTTTCCCGGTGCCGCCGGCGCGGGCCCCGTGCCCGCCGGGAGCCGGTCTCCCGGCACGGCAATCCAGTCCTTTCGTTCCTGTTCCGACACGGAAATTGGCATAACGACAGACAAGGAGAGAGCATGAGCACGACGTTGGATGAGTTGGAAGCATTTTTGGCCGATTGGGATACCTGTGATTCCAAGGAGGCTTTTTCGCTGTTCAGACAAACTTTGGAATCCATTGATGGCGTGGAATTGGGCTTCAAGGCCCGGCCCGGCATCACCTATTCCCTGCGCGGATCGCATCCGGCCCAGCAGGGGCGGGAACTGTTCGTCATGATCGACGTTATCGACGACGACCCGGCCCAGCGCTGGCTGTCGGTCTGTTTTTATGATGACATGGTCACCGACCTGGACGATTTGGGCGATTGGGTGCCCGAAGGGCTCATGGGCGAGGACGCCCGCTGTTTCAACGTGGACGAGGCCGATGAAGCCCTGGTCACCTATGTGGCCGAACGCATCCGTGAATCCGGAGCCAAGGCGTCGAAATAATCCGGCGTCGCGCTTTCGTGAGGAGGGAACGGCTGTTCGAGATCTCGGATGGCCGTTTTGTTTGCCGGCCGGCCTCGATGCGCGGCCGTGAGGAAGAGCATGAAGGAACTGACGGAAATTGTTGATGCCGGGTGCGGCGGCATGCGCCTTGACGCCTTCTGGCAGGGCGTTCTGGAGCCCGGAGGCGTGGCCCGGACCCGCGTTCAGGACTGGATTCGCGCCGGCCGGGCCCGTGTTGACGGGCGGGAATGCCGCAAGCCCGCGTTCAGGCTCGTTCCCGGCCAGCGTCTGTCCCTGGAGCCCGAGGAACCCCGCTCTGATCTTGAACCCACGGCCGGCGCTCTTGATGTTGTTTTCGCCGACGCCCATGTGCTTGTGGTCAACAAAAGCGCGCATCTGACCGTGCATCCGGCTCCGTCCGTGGACGAACCGACCCTGGTTCACCATCTCGCCCATGCCTATCCGGTCCTCCTGGCCCAGGGCGGGGAGCGCCCGGGCGTGGTCCACCGCCTGGACAAGGACACTTCCGGCCTTATCTGCGTGGCACTGACCGATCCAGCCCGGCTGGCCCTGACCCGGGCCTTCGCCGATCGGGCGGTATACAAGGAATACCTGGCCCTGGTGGCCGGCGTGCCCCCGGAACATGGACGGATTTCCTTGCCCCTGGGGCGCCATCCGTCCATCAAGACGCGCATGGCCGTGGTTGCGGGCGGGCGGCCGGCTGAAACCGAATACCGCCGGGTCTGGATGGCGCCGGACAAAAGTGCGTCCCTGATGCGGGTTCTGCTGCACACCGGGCGCACCCATCAGATCAGGGTGCACATGACCGCCATCGGCCACCCGCTTTTGGGCGATGCCGTGTATGCCGATCCGGCCACGGCGGCCCGGGCTCCGCGTCAGATGCTCCATGCCTGGCAACTGCGTCTGGGCCACCCCGCCGATGGTCGGGAGCTGGCGTTTTTGGTGCCGCCCCCCGAGGATTTTATGGCCGGATTGCGCGATCTGTGCCGCGCGCCGCTGCGCGTCGGCCTGACCGGGGCGGCCGGCAGCGGCAAATCCACGGTGCGCCGCGTTCTGGAAGCCGAAGGCGTGCCGGTTTTTTGCGCGGATCAGGCCGTGGCCGATTCCTATGCGCCGGGCGGGGATGGCTGGAAGATTTTGCGCCATTATTTCGGGGCGCGTTTCGTGCCGGACGACACCAGGGCCGTGGACAAGGTTGCCTTGTACGAGGCCATGACCGGATCCGACAGCCTGCGTCGCGAGATCGAGGGACTTGTCCATCCGGTGGTGCGTCGGGCCCTGCATGAATTTCAGCGCGTCCATGGCCGGGAAATGACCGTGGCCGAGATTCCGCTTTTGTGCGAGGCCGGTCTGACCGGCGACGTGGATCTGCTGGCCGTGGTTTTTTGTCCGACGGACATGCGCCTGAATCGTCTGGCCGGCCGGGGCTGGTCGGCCGACCGAGCGGCCCTGGTTGATTCCTGGCAATGGCCCCAGGACAAAAAAGTCCGTCAGGCCCAGTTGATCGTGGACAATTCGGGTTCCCTGGACGATCTGACCCGGCGCGCCCAAGGCCTGGCGCGGCTGTTGCGTGGTCTGGTCGCGCGCCGGACAGAGCGGGCCATGTCCTTCCTCGCGTCGTTCATGACCGAGCCCAGCACCTTCTGAATCCAAGGAGAATCCATGTTCCCCCTGCGCGACAACATCCCAAGCCGCCACCGGCCCTACATGGTCTGGGCCATTCTGGCCGTGAACATTCTGGTCTTTGTGCTCATGCTGCCCCTGGGGCCGGGCCAGGAAAACGGTGTGTTTCATCTGTTCGGCGTGGTGCCGGCCCGTTTCTTCCATCCGGACTGGGCTGTCTGGCGCGGCTATCCCGAGGGCGGGAGCATCGCCTTTCTGGCCCACATGTTTCTGCATTCCGGTTGGCTGCACATTATCGCCAACATGTGGTCCCTGTGGATTTTTGGCGACAACGTCGAGGACGTCATGGGGCCTGTCCGATTTTTGATTTTTTATGTGTTGTGCGGGCTGGCCGCCCTGGGGGTGCACATGGTCACGGCTTCGGACTCCACCGTGCCCGTGGTCGGGGCGTCCGGAGCCATTGGCGGAGTCATGGGGGCCTATTTCTTTTTGTATCCGCACGCCAGGGTGGTCACGGTCGTGCCCATTCTCATTTTTCCGCTGATCTTCGAAATTCCGGCCCTGTTTTTTCTGGGCGCGTGGTTCATGAGCCAGGTTTTTTCCGGACTGCTGACGTCGTCCGCGGGCGGCGGCGTGGCCTGGTGGGCGCACATCGGCGGCTTCGTGGCCGGCATGCTCCTGTTGCGGTTTTTCCGCGACGATGCGCGCTGCCACTACTGCTATCGTTCCGAGACCTGGAAAGGTTGGGAGAAGTGAGGCGGTCTGGACTTTTGGGACGGCCTCATTTAAGCGCTTGGGTCTGTTTCGGCGGCCCGGCCGGGCCATGTTTTCCACCACACAAGGATGCCATATGCTTCAGATAGAAAACCTGCATGTCCGCATCGGCGACCGGGAAGTCCTCAAGGGGATCAACCTGAGCATCGACGAAGGCGAGACGTTTATCCTGTTTGGCCCCAATGGCTCGGGCAAGACCACCCTGCTCATGACCCTGATGGGTTTTGGCGGCTATGAGGTGACCGGCGGCACGATCACCTTCAAGGGCGTGGACATCACCCACATGCCGACCTACGAGCGGGCCCGTCTGGGCATCGGCATGTCCTTTCAGCGTCCCCCGACCATCCATGGCCTCAAGACCCGCCATTTGGTCTCCATGTGTGCGCGCGGCCGGGAAGTGGACGTGGACGCCATGGCCAAGACCGTCAATTTCGACACGTTTTTGGATCGGGACATCAACGCGGGTTTTTCCGGCGGCGAAATCAAGCGGTCTGAATTGCTCCAGCTCATGGCCCAGAATCCGAGCCTGATTTTGTTCGACGAGCCCGAATCCGGCGTGGATCTGGAGAACATGACGCTTATCGGCCAGACGGCCAGAGCCCTGCTGGATGGGCTGACCGGCCCGATGCCGCCGGACGCCTGCATGCGCGACCTGCGCCGCCTCAACACGACTTCCGGCCTGATCATCACCCACACCGGCTACATCCTGGACTATGTCAACGCCGATCGCGGCCAGGTCATGTACAACGGCCTGCTCTGCTGCGACACCCGGCCCATCCGGCCCCGTGATATTTTGGATCATATCAGCAAGTACGGCTACAAGGAGTGCATCAGATGTCTGAACTGAATCTCGTGGATCTGAACTCCTACGCTTTTTCCGGTGCCGAAAGCGCCGAAATGAACGATTTTTCCTCCCTGTCCGAGGAGAATAAGCGCGAGCTGCGCATGGTTGGCGTGGATGTCGACGCGGCCGGCGAGCGTGCCGGCACTTTTTTGCAGTTCGACCACAGCACCGTGCATTGCAGGACGGCGCGCAAGGGCGTGGAAGTGCTCGGCATCCGTCAGGCGCTCAAAAAATACGACGGTCTGCCCGAGTATTTCTGGAAGGCCATGGACAAGGACACGGATGATTTTACCCGCGCCGCGGCCAGGGAAGAGTTGCACGGCGGTTATTTCATCCGCACCGAAAAGGGCGCCAAGGTGGCCGAACCGGTGCAGAGCTGCCTGTTCATCAAGGGCCAGAACATCGGCCAGAACGTGCATAACCTCGTGGTTGTCGAGGAAGATTCCGAAGTCCACATCATCACCGGCTGCGCCACGTCCCACGACGTGACCTCGGCCCTGCACCTGGGTATCTCCGAGTTCTACATCAAGAAGGGCGGCAAGCTGACCTTCACCATGGTCCATAATTGGGGCGAGGATGTCGTGGTCCGGCCGCGTACCGTGGGTGTCGTGGAAGAGGGCGGCGTGCTGCAGAACAATTACGTCCTGATGAAAAAGGTCAGGTCCGTGCAGTCGTACCCGACGATTTATCTGAATGGCGAGGGGGCCGTGGCCAGGTTCAATTCCGTCATCGTCACCCCCACGGGTTCGCATGTGGACAGCGGCAACCGCATTGTCCTGAACGCGCCCAACACGCGCGGCGAGATCATTTCCCGGACCATCACCACCGGCGGCACCATTGTCGCCAGGGGCGAGATCATTGGCAACAACGTGCCCGCGCGCGGCCATCTGGAATGCAAGGGGCTCATCCTGGGTGGCGGCGTCATCCATGCCATCCCGGAACTCCAGGGCACCAGGCCCGGCGTGGAGCTGTCCCATGAGGCGGCCGTGGGCAAGATCGCCCAGGAAGAAATCGAATACCTCATGGCGCGCGGCCTGGACGAGGACGAAGCCACTTCGACCATCGTGCGCGGTTTTCTTAATGTGGAAATCATGGGCCTGCCCCAGGAGCTTCGCGATTCCATCGACGCGACCATCGCCGAGTTGGACGCCGGCGACGCCATGTAGGCCGCTTTCGTCTTTCCGCTTCCGCCATGATGCCGCCTTCGGGCGGCATCATGCGTTTCAGGGCCGCAGCACGGCCCGCAAGGCCTGCCCGAATTCCTCCATCACGTCCGCCCGCGCCAAGCTGACCCTAATCCAGCCCGGAAAGCGAAAGCCGGTCATGGTCCGGACCATGACGCCGCGCGCCATGAGTTTGCGGTAGAGCAGGGTGTCGGACATGGGCACGCGGATCATGACAAAATTGCCCTCGCCGCAGTGCATGGGAAGGTCCAGTTCGGCGCACAGTTCGCCCAGCATGGCCTTGCCGGTCCGGACCATTTCCCGCGTCTGGTGGATGAGTGCTTTATCATCGAGGAGGCTCGCGGCCGCGGCCTGCTGGGCGAGGCTGTTGACCGAATACACGACATGGGTGCGCCGGATGATATCCGCCACTTCCGGAGCGGCGCACAGATACCCGATGCGCAGGCCGGCCAGGGCGTACATTTTGGAGAAGGTGCGGAATACGACCAGATTGGGGTACCGTTCCAGCAGGCGGATGCCGTCCGGAAAGTCCGGATTCTCGACGTATTCGCCGTAGGCTTCGTCCAGAACCACGATTTGGTCGCCATCGACGCGGTCCAGAAACGCGGTCAGGGTCGGCGTGTCCCAAAAGGTTCCGGTGGGGTTGTTGGGGTTGCAGACAAAGAGAATCTTGGTCCGTTCGTCCCTGGCCGCGAGCATGGCCCCGGCATCGAAGCCGAAGTCGCGCAGCGGGACGAGGCGGGCCGCGAGCCCCGAAAATTCCGCCACCCATTCATACACCGCGAAAGTCTTGTCGGCGGTGACGATGTTGTCGCCGTTGGCGCAGAACGCCTTGATCACGCTGGCGATGAGTTCGCACGAACCGTTGCCGACCACGAATTGATCCGCGTCCTGCCCAAAGCGCCGGGCCAGGATGTGGCGCAGGTCATGGGCGTCGCCGCTGGGATAGATGGGGGCCAGCCGGGGCGGAAAGCCCTGGACGATCCGGGCCGCGTCGGGGGTGGGGCCCAGGGGGTTTTCGTTGTTGTTCAGACGATGCAGATGATCGATGCGGTACAGGCGCATCAGTTCCGGGTCCGGCCGGCTCGGGGTGTAGGCCTCGAAACGGCGGACGTGTTCGGGCACGAGCCGTTCAAGCGCGAGCATGTTGGAACACCACCACATCGGCACGACCGGCAAAGGGCAAAACCACGACCGGCTGAAATCCGGCCCCGGCCAGAATGGGCGGAAGGGCGGCCTGCCAGCCCACGGACAGATCCAGGTGCAGGAGAATGTTGCGGTAGCCTTCACCCAGAAGCAGATCCACGTGGCGTTTCAGGTTTGTGCCTATGTCCGCGCCGGCGAGCATGGGCGTGAGCAGGGCCTGGCTGGCGGCCGGTCGCAACCGGGCGGCCAGGACCGAATGGGGCCCCAGGCCCGCGCCCTGATCCTGGGCAGGGCGGATGTCGCGCACCAGAAACAGCCGCGCATAGGCGTCTTCCAGAAAGGGCTCCAGATCGCGATGGGCCAGGATCGTCAGGCCGTTGTCCTCGCGCAGGCCGCGATACCAGAGGGGCAGGGGGGCTCGCCGGCCGTCGGCGTCCAGCAGGGGCAGCTCGCCCAGAAGCTCGAAGTCCTCGCGGGGCAGGTCCGAAGTCGCCAGCTCGCTCAGCAGTCCGGTCACGGCGGTGCGGGCGACATGGTTGACGAGATGGTCGGTCAGGACGCGGGCGCTTTGCCCGGCGTCCGGCGCAAAGACATAGGGGCCGCAAAAGGTCGCGCTCGCGGCCGAAGTCTGTTTCCAGATCAGAAAACCGCGTACCGATCCGCCGTCGTCCTCGGCCAGGGCCGCGCCCAGGTCTCCGGCGCGGATTTGGTCCACGATCATGCCCGGCGTGGCGAATTCGGCCGGGACAAGACCCGTGGGATACAGGCTCAGAGCCAGTCGGCAGGCCTCGCTGATCCGGGCCGGATCTTCGGCCGGCTTGGCGACGGGTGTGCCACGCATCGGAACGGGCGTGATCGGACCGCGCTTGATTTCCGGGTAGGGGCGGTTCATGCGCAGGCCCAGCACAACGCGCCCACCCTCGCGCCGGATTTCGAACCCGTCGCTCATGCGCGCCGCCAGCATGAGGCCCATGGCGCGCATGTCGTCCTCGGTGTCGGACACGCCGCCGGCGGTGATATTCATGGCCCACAGGTCCGCGTCGGCAGCCGTGAAGGCGAATTCCAGGGCCACATGGCTTGCCCCCGGCGTGCAGGTTATTTCCAGAATTTCATCCGGGGCCTGGGCGGCCAGATAGGCCAGGATTTCCTCGGCGGCCATGGTCAGGCGCAGGATTTTGCCGCGATCCAGGCCAAACACGGCCCCGGCCTGCCCGGCCATGCCCTGGGCCAGGGGAATCCAGGCCGCGTCGGCGTGAAGGCGTAGATGGATGGGGTGGCGCCCGTTCGCCGTGTTTTCTGGTGACAAACTCATCGTGCTACTCCTGCCAATTTTTCGGGAACACGGTCGGCACGTTTCCGGTCGGGGGCTTTCAAAAGCGGATGAGGCTGGCTGGCGATCATGAATAAATTTCCAACCGCAGCAGCAGGTTGCCCGCCACCTGTCGGCGGTATTCGGCCGTGGCCCGGACGTCGGCGATGGGGTGGACGCTAGCGCGGACAAGGTCCGCCGCCTGGAGCAGGGTGTCGGCGTCCAGCTTGCGGCCGGCCAGCCACTTTTCGGCCGCGTCGCAGCGCAGCACCGTGGGGCCGAGGCTGCCCAGGGCCAGTCGGATTGTCTGGATGCGGCCACGATCCAGATGCAGCATGGCGGCCAGACTGGCCACGCTGATAGCCAGGGCGTGGCGTTTGCCGACCTTTTCAAAATGCTGGATCGTGCCCGGCTCGGGCCAGGGGATGCGCACGGCCGCAAGGATTTCTCCGTGTTCAAGGCGGGTTTGTCCGGGACCGGTGATGAACTCCGCCACGGGCATGGTCCGGACGCCATCTTTCGAGGCCAGCTCCACGGCCGCCTCCAGAACATGCAGGGCGGGCAGGGTGTCTCCGGCCGGGGAGGCGGTGATGATGTTTCCGCCCAGGGTCGCCTGATGCCGGATGAGCGGCGAACCCAGCACGCGGACGGCCTGGGTCAGCACGGGCCAGTGGGCGGTCACGGCGGCGGATTCGAGGATTTCGGTCAGGGTCGTGGCCGCGCCGATGCGCAGGCCGTTTTCGTCGCTAATGATGCCGCGTAGTTCCGGAATGCGTTCCAGGCAACGGATGGGGCCGGACATGAGGCCCGCGCGGCGCTTGACCAAAAGATCCGTGCCGCCGGCCATGACCTGTGTGTCCGGATCGCGCAGCAGTGGCCAGAGTTCGTCCAGGGATATGGGGATCTGAACGCTCATGAGTCCACCTTGGTCACGGCGTCGAGGATGCGTGTATAGCCGGTGCACCGGCACAGATTGCCGGACAGGGCCTCGCGGATGTCCTCGCGACCAGGGTGGGGGTTGCGGGCCAGAAGATCCGTGGCGGCCACGATCATGCCCGGTGTGCAAAAGCCGCACTGCACGGCGCCGTGTTCGACAAAGGCGCGCTGCAGGGGATGGGGCGCTTCAGGGCTGCCCAGACCTTCGATGGTGGTCAGCTCCTGGCCGTCGAGCTGGGCCGCGAGCATCAGGCAGGACAGACGCGCCCGGCCGTTCACGAGCACGGCGCAGGCTCCGCATTCGCCGGTGCCGCAGCCTTCCTTGGTCCCGGTCAGGCCGAGGCGTTCGCGGAGCAGGTCCACAACCCGCTCGTCACCACGAACTTCAAGCTCCGAGTCCTGGCCGTTGAGTCGAAAATGAATGATCATGAATGTGTTCCCGTGTTCAAAAGATCAAGCACCCGTTCCGGGGTCAGGGGGGCGCGGGTCGGGTATGCGCCCAGAGCGTCGGACAGGGCCGAGGCCACGGCCGGCAGGGGGCCGTTCAGGCTCACTTCGCCCACGCCTTTCATGCCGAAGGGGCCGGTGTGCTCCAGGGTTTCCACGGCCAGGGACTGGGTGTCCGGCAGATCCAGGCTGGTCGGGATGAGGTAGGTGGACAGGTCGCGGGCGAGGAGCTGGCCGTTTTCGGTGATGCAATCCTCCATCAGGGCGAACCCCAGGCCCTGGGCCACGCCGCCTTCGATCTGCTGGTGGAAGTTTTGCGGGTTGAGGACCCGCCCGCCGTCGGTCACGGCCGTGTAGTCGCAAACCCGGATTCGGCCCGTCAGTTCGTCGATTTCGATCCGGGCCAAGTGGGCGGCATAGGGAAAGATGAGATGCGGAAAACCCAGGGCAAAGGCGCGGCCCGTGTCCGGAACCTCGCGGGATACGGGCATGAGGTATTCGCCCACGCATATCCGGTCATCGCGCGGCAGCATGGAGCCAAGCATCGCCAGGGGCGTTTCCTTGCCCGTGGGCAGATGGCGGACAGCGCCTGGAACCAGGGCAAACCCGTCGGGCGCATCGATCATCAAAATCAGGGCCGCGCGGCGGATCAGCTTGGCGGTCATCAGTTCGCAGGCCCGGATCAGGGCCTGACCATAGGTGTAGGTGGTCCGCCCGGCAGCGGCCGAGCCGGAAGGGTGGGCTGTTTCCGTGTCCGGCTGGAGTACCGTGAACGACGCGGCGCTCTGGCAGAGCATTTCACCGGCGATTTGGGCGAAGGTGGCGGAATTGCCCTGGCCCATGTCGGATACGGCGCTGTGGATGACAAAACGGCCCTGGGGAGTGAGCTCGATTTTGGCGATGGCGTTGTCGGCCAGCCCCCGTCCATAGCCCATGCCGTTGAACACGGCGGCCATGCCCACGCCCCGGCGGGTGAAACGCGGCGCGGACGCCTTCCATGCCTGCCTCGTTGTCCAGGATTCGTGATGGCGCAAGCGGCGCAGACATTCGTCCAGGCCCGTGGACGTGGTCAGGGTTATGCCGGCGCAGTTGCGATCCCCCCGATGCAGGGCGTTCTGGCGGCGCAGATCCAGCCGGTCCCGGCCCAGATGATCGGCCAGCCGGTCCATCATGCCTTCGAAGGCCGGGCTGACCTGGGCCACGCCAAAGCCCCGGAAGGCTCCGGCCACGGGGTTGTTGGTATAAACGCACAACCCCCGGCAATCCATGTGGTCCACCCGGTAGGGGCCGGCCGCGTGCTCCATGCCCAACTCCATGATTTCTCCGCCCAGATGGGCATAGGCCCCGGTGTCGAACCACAGGCGGCAGACAACGGCCTTGAGGGTCCCGTCGCGCATGGCTCCGACGCGGTAGTGCAGGCGGGCCGCATGGCGTCTGTATCCGGCCAGGAAATTTTCCTCCCTGTCCCACCACATCTTGATGTGCCGGCCGGGCAGACGCAGGGCGGCCAGACCCAGCAGACACTGCACCGTGGCCCCATCCTTGCCGCCGAAGCCGCCGCCCAGAAAGGGACCGGCAATGCGGATTTTCCAGGGCTCGTGACCCAGGGCATGGCCTATTTCGAAACGGTCCCGAAAGGGTGCCTGCGTGGACACCGTCAGATGCAGGACGCCGTTTTCATCCAGGCGGGCCACGCCATTTTCCGTTTCCAGAAAGGCGTGGGCCTGGACCGGCGTGAAAAATATTTCTTCAAGTATCACGTCACATTTTTGCAGGGCGTCCTCGGCGTCTCCCTTGCGGATTTCGGCGTCCAGCAGCACGTTGGAACCATGATTTTCGTGCACCAGTGGCGCGTCCTCGGCCAGGGCCGCGTCGATGTCGGCGACGGTGGGCAGGGGCTCTATTTCGGCCTCGATGAGGTCCAGGGCGCGGCGCAGGGTGTCCCGGTCCTTGGCCACGACCAGGGCCACCGGGTCTCCGGCATGGCGGACCTTGGTTCCGCAGAGCACGGGCATGTCCTTGTGCACGATGCCCTGGCGGTTGGTTCCGGGCACGTCGGACCGGGTCAGCACGGCGTGCACGCCGGGCAGGGCCCGGGCCGCATCGGTGCGTACCGCGCGGATCAGGCCGTGGGGGACGCCGGCTCTTTTGGCTCCGGCCCAAAGCAGGTCCGACGGGTAGATGTCCGCGCTGAAACGCTCCGCGCCGCAGGCCTTGGCCAGGGCGTCGAGGCGGGGATGACTTGGGCCGATATCGTAGGGACTGGGGGGCATGACCGCTCCATGATGAGGAAAAGATGGGGAACAGTGCGAAAAAATAAGGGTTTGTGTCAACCGGTGGACTCCATGTCCGTGTTTTTGCCGCACCCCTTGTCCTGTCGTTGTGCGCATCCTGGAAATCAGGTACGCACTACGACGTGTAAATTTGATATTCCGGGGGGTTCCATGTTTATCCGTACCGTTGCCCTTATAGTGGTCTTGTTTGGGGTCTGGACCGCGTCCTTCCCGGCAAGCGCCGCGTCCTTCGGCTCTTCCATCGTGCTCCATGGCCTGTGGACCGAGGCCGAGCTGTTCGGAAGTCCGGCCGATCACCGCATTACCAAACCCTATGCCGCGCCGCTTGATCTGTCGCCACCGGCGCGGACAACGCCCCTGATCCGGCCTGGCGCGGTTCCGCCCGCCCTGCGCGGGGTCGTCCGCCGGATCCGGCCGGCCTCGGGCGAAAAGGTCCTGGCTCTGACCTTTGACCTGTGCGAGCGGGCCAGCAACCGCACCGGCTATCGCACGGAAATTATCAATTTTTTGCGCGCCCACGGTATCCCGGCCACATTTTTCGCCGGCGGCAAGTGGATGCGTTCTCACCCCGAAAAAGCCATGCAGCTCATGGCCGATCCACTCTTCGAGCTGGGTAACCATTCCTGG
>RZYB01000030.1 GCA_009930495.1 Deltaproteobacteria bacterium | reverse complement strand
CGGATGCGGGTCGGATTGGAGACCAGGGCGGGGGGATCGCCGGCGCGGCGGCCGCTTTCGATCACTGGAAAGTCCACGCCGCTGGCCTGCCTCACGGCGGAGGCGATTTCGCGCACCGAATAGCCGTGGCCATAGCCGCAGTTGAACACGCCCGAGGGGTGCCCCGCTTCCAGGTGCTGAAGCGACAGGACATGGGCTCCGGCCAGATCGGCGACATGGATGTAATCCCGGATGCAGGTTCCATCCGGAGTGGGGTAGTCCGTGCCGAAGATGTGCAGGGCCTCGCGCCGGCCAAGGGCGGCCTGGGAGGCGACCTTGATCAGATGGGTGGCGTTGGGCGTGCATTGGCCGATGCGTCCGGCCGGATCGGCGCCGGCCACGTTGAAGTAGCGCAGGATGACGTAGGAAAAATCCGGATGGGCGAAGGCCGTGTCCTGGATGACCCATTCGCTCATGAGCTTGGTCCGGCCGTAGGGGTTGATGGGCCTAGTCGGGCTGTCCTCGGTCACGGATTCGGTGTCGGGCATGCCGTAGACAGCGGCCGTGGACGAAAAGATGAAGCGCGGAATGGCGTTGGCGACGGCCAGGCGGATCAGCTCCGTGGTGTTGTTGGTATTGTTTTGGTAGTATTTGAGCGGGTTTTCCACGGATTCGGGAACCACGATGGACCCGGCGAAATGGAGGACGGCGCTGAATTTTTCGTCGCGCATCAGGGCGTCCAGGCGCCCGGTTTCGGCCAGATCGCCGACCACCAGCCGCGCCGGTGGCAGCACGGCCTCGTCCCGGCCCGTGGACAGGTTGTCGTAGACCACGACCTCGTAGCCGGCCTCGCACAGGGCCAGGGTGGTGTGGGAGCCGATATAGCCGGCACCGCCGGTGACCAATACTTTGGACATGATTGTCTCCTGGTTTGGGATTGACTTCGCGGGACCGGACTTTACAGAAAGCCTCCGTCCTTGCAAAGATGCGTTCCGTTGTCCGCGCCGGACCCGCGTTCCACCCACCATATTCCACCACATTCCAAGGAGGTCAGATGACCAGCACCGGTTTTACCCTGCTTTCGTCCGTTTACGTCGAGGAAATTTCATCCCACGCCGACCTGTTCGTGCATGACAAAACCGGAGCGCGCGTTCTGTCCATGCGCAACAGCGACGAAAACAAGGTTTTTGGCGTCACCTTCCGCACCCCGCCCGCGGACTCCACCGGCGTGGCCCATATCCTGGAACATTCGGTCCTGTGCGGATCGCGCAAGTATCCGGTCAAGGAACCGTTCGTGGACCTCTTGAAGGGGTCCCTCCAGACCTTCCTGAACGCCATGACCTATCCGGACAAGACCTGCTATCCGGTGGCCAGCCAGAACACGCGGGATTTTTACAATCTGGTCGATGTGTACCTGGACGCGGTCTTTTTTCCGCGCATCACCCGCGAGATTTTCGAGCAGGAAGGCTGGCACCTGGACCTGGAGAGCGCCGACGCGCCCCTGGCCATCAAGGGCGTGGTCTACAACGAGATGAAGGGCGTCTATTCTTCGCCGGATTCGCAGCTGTCCGAGCTGTCCCAACAGTCCCTGTTTCCGGACATCACCTATGGCCTGGATTCGGGCGGCAGCCCGGAGGTCATTCCCAGCCTGACCCATGAACGCTTCGTGGCCTTTCACCGCGCCTATTATCATCCATCCAACGCCTGGATCTTTTTTTACGGCGACGACGATCCCACTGCCCGGTTGGAGCTGTTGCGTGACTATCTGGACCGTTTCGAGCGCCAGGACGTGGATTCCACCATTGGAGTCCAGCCCCGGTTCACGGCCCCCCGGGAGTTGCGGCGATCCTTCGAGGCCAACGGCGAGGATGGCGAAGCCCTGGGCATGCTGACCATGAACTGGCTGTTTCCGGCCATGGACGAGCCGGAAACCGTGCTCGCCGCCAAGGTTCTGGACTTTTTGCTGACCGGCATGAACGCCTCGCCCCTGCGCAAGGCCCTGATCGAATCCGGTCTGGGCGAGGATCTGACCGGGGGCGGCCTGGAACACGAACTGGCCCAGATGTATTACTCCGTGGGGCTCAAGGGCGTGCGCCCCGAGAATTTCGACGCGGTCCGCGCCCTGATCACCGACACGCTGTCCACCATCGTGGAGCGTGGCTTCGAGGCCGATCTGATCGAGGCCGGAATCAATTCGGCCGAGTTCGACCTGCGCGAAAACAACACCGGCGCCTATCCGCGTGGGCTGATCGTCATGCTGCGGGCCCTGGGCACCTGGCTGTATGATCTCGACCCCCTGGCCATGGTTGCCTTCGAGGCCCCCCTGGCCAGTCTCAAGGCCAGACTGGACGCCGGAGAGCCGGTTTTCGAGGACCTGATCCGTCACCACATCCTGGACAATCCGCACCTGACCACGGTCATTCTCGAACCCAAAGCCGGGCACGCCGCCGAGGTCGAGGCCAGGGAGCGGGAATTGATCCAGAGCCTGCGCGCGGCCCGGTCCGAAGTTTCGGACGAGGAATTGGTCCGGCGCACCACGGCCCTGCGCCAGCTTCAGGAAACGCCGGACTCGGCCGAGGCCCTGGCCACCATTCCTTTTCTGTCCCGCGAGGACATCGAACCCGCCGTGCGCGTCGTGCCGACGGACGAGACCTCCTGGGAGGATTGCGCGGTGCTGCGCCACGACCTGCCGACCAACGACATCTGCTATCTCGATCTGGCCCTGGACCTGAGCCGGGTACCGGACCGGCTCGTGCCGCTGGTGCCTCTTTTTGGCCGGGCCCTGACCGAAATGGGCACGGAGCGCGAGGATTATGTGTCCTTTTCCAAGCGCATCAACAGCAAGACCGGCGGCATTCAGGCCCGCTGCCTGCTGTCCCAGCGGGAAGAGGGGCCACTGCCCGTGGCCCGGCTGGTGGTGCGCGCCAAGGCCGTGGGCGAGCGGGTCGGGGACATGCTCGACATTGTCCGCGATGCCCTTTTGTCCGCGCGTTTCGATGACCGTGAACGTTTCCGGCAGATGGTTCTGGAGGAAAAGGCCGGAATGGAATACGCCCTGGTTCCGTCCGGACACCATTTCGTGGGGTTGCGCCTGCGCTCCCGGTTCAATCTCGTGGACAGCCTGCAAGAACGCATGAACGGTCTGGAGTCGTTGTTTTACGTGCGCGAGCTGGCCCGGCGCGTGGACACTGACTGGCCGGGCGTGCTGGCCGATCTGGAAGCCCTGCGCGCGGCCATTGTCACCCGTCGCGACGTGGTGCTCAACCTGACCATGGACGAGACCGCCCTGGCCGGGCACGAGGCCCGGTTCCGCGAATTTTTGGCCAGTCTCGCCCAGGATGGCCCGGAGGCGTCCGTTTGGGCCGATCCGGCCCGGCCCGAGCGGGAAGGGATCATCATTCCGGCCCAGGTCAATTACGTGGGCAAGGTCTGCGATCTGCACGCCCAGGGCTACGCGTTCCATGGGTCGAGCCTGGTCGCGGCCAAGTATCTGCGCACGACCTGGCTGTGGGAACAGGTCCGGGTCCTGGGCGGGGCCTATGGCGGGTTTTGCAGCCATGGGCGCTTGTCCGGGCTGATGAGTTTCGGCTCCTACCGCGACCCGAACATCGCCTCCACCCTGGATGCCTTCGACGGCTGCGGCGCCTTTTTGGAAACAGTCGCCCTGGACCGGGGCGAGCTTCTCAAGGCCATCATCGGCACGTCC
Source organism: Deltaproteobacteria bacterium (assembly GCA_009930495.1). Lineage (NCBI taxonomy): Bacteria > Pseudomonadati > Myxococcota > Myxococcia > Deltaproteobacteria bacterium. The sequence goes on along the minus strand of RZYB01000030.1, from coordinate 17,085 downwards.
GGCGATCTGGACCCGTATCAGCTGCCCGACGCCAAGGGATTCACCGCCCTTGGCCAGCATCTGGCCGGCGTGACCACGGCCACCAGACAGCGTATTCGCGACGAGGTCCTGGCCACGGACGAGCGTGATTTCCGGGCCTTTGGCGCGGTGTTGCGCGAGGCTGCCTCCTCGGGTCTGGTCGGGGTTCTCGGGGGCGAGGACGCCTTGAATCGGGCCATGGAGCAGGGCGTGTCCCTGGACCGCACGTTCCGGGTGCTGTGAGGCTGGATGGACGGAATTGGGTTAAAAAAGTTTTGATAAAGATATTAAGCCATGGCATGAAAAAATGCATATCCGCCCTAGCCCGAGACTTGGCGAGGGAGAAGGCGGGTCCGAGCCCGTGGAGAGTTGCATGTCCGATCATACCCTGGCCTCCGAATCGTCCGATGAGTTGTTGTTTGCCGACGAGCACGCCGCCCCCTCCCCGGGGGGCGGCGCGCGGTGGAAACTTCTCATCGTCGACGACGAGGAGGAAGTCCACGTCATCACGCGCATGGTCCTGGAAGGGCTGACTTTTTCTGGAAAATCCCTGACCTTTCTGAGCGCGTACTCGGCCGAGGAAAGCCGGGCGCTGCTGCGGGAACACACCGATGTCGCCGTGATCCTGCTCGACGTGGTCATGGAAACCGGTCAGGCCGGACTGGACCTGGTCCATTTCATCCGCGAGGAACTGGGCAACCGCATGGTCCGCGTCATCCTGCGTACCGGCCAGCCGGGGCAGGCCCCGGAACGCGACGTCATCGCCCGGTACGACATCAACGACTACAAGCAGAAGACCGAGCTGACCGCCCAAAAGCTGTTTTCCACGGTGACCACGGCCATCCGCTCCTTCAACGATCTGCAAACCATCGAAAAAAGCCGAAAAGGTCTGGACCTGATCATCGCCTCCACGCGGGGGCTGTTTCAAAACCACAGTCTGCGGCGCTTCTCCGCCGGGGTTCTGGAGCAGTTGGCGTCCTTGCTGCGAATCGACGAGGACAGCCTTTTTCTCCATTCCCCCTCGGGGTTCGCGGCCACGGTCACGGATGGGGATATCGCCATCGTGGCCGGAACGGGCGAATTCGAACACTGCGGCCTCGATGATCCGTGCATGTCCCTGCCGCCGGAAGTGCAGATGCTGTTGGCCAGGGCCGTGCGCCAAAAGGAAAGCCTTTTTTCCAACGAGGCCTTTGTGCAGTATTTCCGGTCCAAGCGCGGTTCCGAAAATCTGCTTTTTTTCCGCCTGGGTCGGGAACTCAATGTTTTTGACGCGAAACTGGTGCAGGTTTTTTGCGCCAACGTGGCCATCGCCTTCGACAACATGCAGCTCAATCAGGAGCTGATCCGCACCCAGAAGGAAATCATCCTCACCTTGGGCGAATGCGTGGAGTCGCGCTCCAAGGAAACGGCCAATCATGTGCGGCGGGTGTCCGAATGTTCGAGTCTGCTGGCCACGCTGCTGGACATGTCGCCCCAGGACGTGGACCTTGTGCGGCTGGCTTCGCCCATGCACGACGTCGGCAAGATCGGCATTCCGGACTCCATCCTGCTCAAGCCCGGCCGACTCACGGACGAGGAATTCGCCATCATGAAGACCCATCCCCGGATCGGGTTTCATATTCTGAAAGGCTCGCGCCGCCCCATCATGCAGGCCGCGGCCGTCATCGCCCACGAGCACCACGAGCGCTGGAACGGGGAAGGCTATCCGCGCGGTCTGGCCGGCGAGGACATCCATCCCTTTGGACGCATCGTCTGCCTGATCGATGTCCTCGATTCGCTCCTATCCCGGCGCGTCTACAAGGAACCCTGGGATCTGCCCCGCGTTTTGGATTTCATCCGGCGGGAGCGGGGCGGCATGTTCGATCCGGACATGGTCGATATCCTGCTCGCCAACATCGACGCGTTTGTCTCCACCCGGGATCGTTTTCCCGATTGAATCCAGGTAGCCCCATGAACTCCGAGTTGAATTGCGACGAACTGTGTTTTGCCGAGGAGGGACCGCCCAGGCCACGGGAGTCCGGTCTTGGCGCCTGGAAGGTCATGATCGTGGACGATGACGATTTCGTGCATCGGGTCACGATCCTGACCCTTGGCGAGTACCGTTTCGAGAACCGGAGGCTGGAGTATCTGCACGCCTATTCGGCGGCCGAGGCCCGGCGCCTTTTGGCGGAAAATCCGGACACGGCGGTCATCATGCTGGACGTGGTCATGGAAACGGAAAACGCCGGCCTTGATTTCGCGCGTCACGTCCGGCGCGAAGCCCGCAATCCCCTGGTCCGGATCATCCTGCGCACCGGCCAGCCGGGTCAGGCCCCGGAACGCACGGTCATCACCGAATACGATATCAACGACTACCGCAACAAGGCCGAGCTGAGCGAACAGCGTCTGGTCACTTCCCTGACCACGGCCCTCCGCTCCTACCGGGATCTGCAGTCCGTGGAGTGGAGCCGGCTTGGACTGCGGAACGTGGTCTGCGCCTTGGCCGATCTTTTTTCCCTGACGGCCATCCCCGGATTTTTGGACATGGCCCTGGAGTCCCTGGCGCGTATCGGACAGTGCCCGTGTCCGAGCGCGGCGGATCATGACCGGGCCGTGGTGGTGTCTGTCCATGAGGGTCGGCATGTCATCCAGACGGCGCGCGGTTTCGAATCATCCCAGGGCCTGAGTCGCGACATGGTCGCCCGCCTGGATGACGCGATCGCGGCCGCCGGGCGCGGACACCGGATCAGGGTCGCGGAGCGGGAGTTTTCAGCCTGTTTCCGCAACGCCCACACTGGCGAGGACTATGTCTTCATGGTCGCTTTTCCCTGCCCCATGGACGACATGACGCGGGATCTGCTCCAGATTCTGGGTGGGAACATTGGTCTGGCCCTGGGCAATCTGTTCTTGAACGAGGAAATCGTGGCCACCCAGCGCGAAGTGGTATTGACGCTTGGCGAAGTGGTTGAGACCAGATCCAAGGAAACGGCCCAGCACGTCAAACGGGTGGCTGAATTTTCCCATGTGCTGGCCATCCGGGCCGGCTTGCCCCAGGATCAGGCCCAACTACTGCGCCTGGCCTCGCCCATGCATGACGTGGGCAAGATCGGCATTCCCGATTCCGTGCTGCTCAAGCCCGGCAAGCTGACCGACGAGGAGTATGCCCTTGTCAAGACGCACACCGTCATCGGGCATTCCATCCTCAAGAATTCCCCGCGACGGATCTTGCGCGCCGCCGCGACCATCGCCCACGAGCATCACGAACGTTGGGACGGTCTGGGGTACCCACGGGGACTGGCTGGCGAGGACATCCATATTTTTGGCCGGGTCACGGCCCTGGCCGATGTTTTCGACGCCCTGTCCAGCGCCAGGGTCTACAAACGGGCCTGGCCCCTGGAGGATATTCTGGACTATTTGCGCGAACACCGGGGCCGGCAGTTCGATCCGGCCCTGGTCGATGTTTTTTTCGAGGGGTTGCCCGAAATCGTGGCCATCCGGGATTCGTATCCCGATTAGACGCCGCACGTCCTGGAGACTGCCATGACCGATTTGGATCAAGATATTGTGTTCGCCGAGGAGGATGCCTGCCCGGAACCATGCCCCCATCGCGAACCCTGGAAGCTTCTCATCGTTGACGACGAAGAGGAGATTCACAGCATCACGCGCATGGTCCTGGAAGGGTTTGAGTTCGAGGGCCGGGGTCTGGAATTCGTGAGCGCCTTTTCGGCCGAGGAGGGGCGACGCGCTTTCCGGACGCACCCGGATATCGCGGTCGTGCTGCTGGACGTGGTCATGGAAACCCCTCTGGCCGGACTGGAATTGGTCCGCTATGTCCGGACCGATCTGGGCAACGCCCTGGTCCGGATCATCCTGCGCACGGGCCAGCCCGGCCAGGCTCCGGAACGTCAGGTCATCACGGACTATGACGTCAACGATTACAAGAGCAAGGCCGAGTTGACCGCCCAGAAGCTGTTCACCGCCGTGACCACGGCCCTGCGCTGCTACCGGGACTTGCGGGCCATCAACCGCAGTCGTCAGGGCCTGGAAGAGATCATCAACGCCTCGGCCACCTTGTTCCAGGCTTCCAGTCTGGAGCCTTTCGCCCGTGGCGTGCTGACTCAGATGACGTCGCTGCTGCGCCTGGAGGACAGCTCCATGTACCTGGAGAATGCCTCCGGCTTTGCCGCCCAGGAGGATCGCGACGATTTCGTCATCGTGGCCGGAACCGGGGATTTCATGGGCCTGGAGGAGAAGCTGGCCAGCCAGGTGCTTTCCGCCCGCGAGCTGGAACTGATCCGGGAAGCGTCCCGGCTTCGGGAGTGCCTGTTCGCCGACAAGTGCTATCTGGGCTGCTTTGGCACGAGCCGGGGCGTGAACAATGTCCTTTTTTTGCGCGTGGCGCGCGACCTGTCCGAATTCGAGCAAGGCCTGTTGCGGATTTTCGCGACCAACGTCGCCGTGGCCTTCGAGAATTTGCAGCTCAATCATGAAATCGCCGAGACGCACCGTGAAGTGATTTTTACTCTGGGCGAGGTTGTCGAGAGCCGGGCCCTGGTGTCCGGCGTGCATGTGCACCGCGTCTCCGAGATGGCCCGGTTGTTGGGCGAAATGGCCGGTCTGGACCCCGAGGAGTGTGAATTGCTGCAACTGGCCCTGCCCATGCACGACGTGGGCAAGGTGGCCATTCCCGACAGGATTTTGCTCAAAAAGGGCCCCTTGGACGAGGTCGAGCAGGCGATCATGCGGGAGCACCCCCGCCTGGGGCATGATATTCTGAGCCAGTCCGATCGTCCCATCATGCGGGCCGCGGCGCGTATCGCCCTGGAACATCAGGAAGCCTGGGACGGCACGGGCTATCCCCAAGGGCTCAAGGGCGAGGATATCCATATTTTCAGCCGCGTCGCCCGGGTCGTCGATGTCCTGGACGCCCTTTTGAGCCAGCGTTCCTACAAGGAGGCCTGGTCCGAGGACGAGGCGCTGGCCTATCTGGCCGCGGAGCGGGGCAAGCTGTTCGATCCCCGGTTGGTGGATTTGTTGCTGGCGCACAGCGGGGAGTTTTTGGCTTTGCGCGCCGGAATTGTCAGTCATACACCGGAGATGGACGCGATTTTCATGGAAAAAAACGCTTGACCCCGGGCTTCGGACCGTCTATCAACCGCCTCTGCCTGGAGGGGTTCCCGAGTGGCCAAAGGGAACAGACTGTAAATCTGTCGTCGAACGACTTCGGAGGTTCGAATCCTCCCCCCTCCACCAGCCGACCACAACCCACCGCAAGGTGGGTTTTTTTGTGCCCGGACGCCAAGGATGTCACCTTTCTGAACAGTGCGGCCAGGGCCATGCACGTTGGTGTCACGCTTGGCTGTTGCCTTGAGGACGTCCATGGATGTAAAACCCGCAAGCGTTCGCGGGAACCCGGGGCCTCGCGGGATGCCTGGCCACGACTGGTCGTGGACCGGCAGGTTCATCCCGGTCCATCATCCGCCCTTTTGGTCGGTTTCCCGCGTATTCCAAGCCGGGTCCTGATTCCATGACATATCTCGTTCATGCCTATATCGCCTTTGTGCTGGCCATTTTTTTGGTGCCTGTCGCCATCCGTCTGGGACGGAGGTGGGGAATCGTGGACAAGCCCGATCCCCGGCGGGTGCACACGGGCCTCGTCCCGCGCACGGGCGGCGTGGCCATCGCCCTGTCCGCCATGGTCGCCCTGGCGTCGGTGTTGGCCGGTTCCCGGGAGCTGCTTGGCTACATGCTGGGGGCGGGCACGCTGCTTGTGTTCGGCGTCTGGGACGACATGCGGAATCTGGGGTATCGGGTCAAGTTCTGCGGGCAGATTCTGGCCATTGTCGTGTTCACGGTCGTGTCCGGCCTGGAGGTGCGCAGCTTTGGCGAGCTTTTCCCCGGCTTTGTCCTGAATTTTGAATGGCTGGCCCTGTTGCCAACCCTGGTCTTCATGTTGGCGACCATCAACATCATCAATTTGAGCGACGGTCTGGACAGTCTGGCCGGCGGCCTGTCCCTGCTTGTCCTGCTGGCCTGCGCCCTGCTCGGTCATGCCCAGGGAGCGGGTCTGCCCGTGGCCCTGGCCCTGGCCGTGTCCGGCGCCCTGATCGGCTTCATGCGTTTCAATGTGCATCCGGCCCAGGTTTTCATGGGGGACGCGGGCAGCCAGTTTCTGGGCTTTTCCATCGCCGCCTGCCTGATCATGGTCACCCAGGGGTACTCCATCTATTCGCCCGTGCTGCCGTTGTTTTTGTTGGGAACGCCCATTCTGGACACGTCCATGGTCATGTACGAGCGCATCAAGGCCGGCGCCAGCCCGTTCCGACCGGACAAAAAGCATCTTCACCACAAGCTGCTGCGGGCCGGTTTGGATCAGGAACAGGCCGTGGCGTCCATCTATGTCCTGCACATGGGCCTCATTCTGACGGGCTGGATGCTGCGCCACGCGGCGGATTATTGTCTGCTGGGCATCTATTCGGCCATCATCGGCAGCCTGTTTCTGATCCGTCGGCTGGCCACGGCCTATCCCCTGGACCGGGCGGCGATCCTCGCGGCCATCGGGAGCGTGGCCCGTTTTGTCTTTGTCTGGAAGGGGCGCAGCCTGGACTTACGCCACTGGCTGTCCTGGTTGTGCTGGAAGAGTTTTTTCATCCTTTTTGCCCTGTATTTCGTGCTGGGCACGGCCACCATGGGCGGGGCCGGGCTGGTGGAGGCGTTGCTGGCCGGAGTCGGACTGGCCGGTCTGGTCATGGTCTGGCGGTTGTGGCCAAAATATTTGGAATTTTTTGTTTATTATGGCCTGTTTGTCATTATTCTGAACGCCGTGGCCCGCGCCGGGTTTGGCCCGCCCACCGCCGATATTCCGGGCCTTGGCGCCGGCATGACGACGCTCTTCCAAATCCTGGCCATCCTGTATTTCGGATGCATGGCCCTGACGCCGGAGCGGACCCCGCTCAACGCCATCGATTACCTGCTCTTGGGGTTGGTCGTGTTGCTACTGGCGGTGCCGGAAGGCGTCACCAGCCTGGCCTTGCTGCGTGACATCGTCATGCGGACCGTTCTGCTTGGGCTGGCGCTGAATCTGATTTTTTCCCGCATTGGCCGCAACCGCGTCTACGTCACCTTTCTTTTCGCCTGTGTTCTTGTTGAATTCGTGGCCTTTTTTTTCGTGAAATTGCCCTGTTGACCCCGGCTCGCCGCGTCACGATGGCCAGACGTCTTCCGGTCCCGGGAGCCGTTCGCCCACTGGTTGCCCGGGGGCTTTCCGACGGCCGGGCACCTTTGGTCTTGAAGGCATGGCCGGCCGCGTTTATGCGTTGTGTATGTGCTCAATACTGGCCGTTTTGCCGGAACATGGAGAAAGAACGATGAAGACATGCTGGATCGGGTCGTGGATCGTGCTGGTGGCCTTGCTCGTGTCGGGGTGTGGGTTGAGTTCCGAGGACCGGCGTGACGGGTTTTATGACAAAGGCGTGGCGGCCCTGGCCGCCGGCAATCTCGACGACGCGCGCCTGGAAGTCCAGAACGCGCTGCGCATCGATCCCAAGTTTGCCAAGGGGTACGTGCTCATGGGGGATATCTTCATGGGCCGCAAGGACTGGCAGCGGGCGTATGGCGGCTACGCCAAGGCCGAGGAGCTGGACCCGAACTTGATTCCGGCCAAGGTCGGGCTGGGCAAAATTTTTTTCCTGGCCGGACAATTGGGAGCGGCCACGGAAAAAGTCGATCAGGTTTTGGCGCTGGACGCGGCCAATTTCGACATGCGTCTGGTGCGGGCCCTGATCCAGGCCCGGGAAGGGGCCACGGATCGGGCCGTTACCGCCCTGGAGACCCTGGGGACGGAACGGCCGGATGTGGCGGACGTGCCCCTGGCCCTGGCCGACATCCGAATCAAGGCCGGCCATCCGGAGGAGGCCGTGGGCGTGCTGGAAAAGAGTCTGGCCCGGGCGCCGGAATCCTTGGTGCTGCATTCCCGGCTGGGGGCATTGTTGGTCGAGCTGCGGCGGCCGGAGCGGGCGGAAGAGCATTTCCGCAAGGTGGCCGAGCTGTCTCCGGACAACAGCGCGGCCCAGCTCATGCTCGTGCGTTTTTATCTGGACACGGCCCAGCCCGCCAAGGCCAAGACAGTGCTGGACGGCCTGATCCTGGCCCATCCCGCCGATGGCCAATACCGGTTGGCCCTGGGCCAGCTGCTGCTGACCGAAAAAGATCCCGACGGCGCCGTCAATGTCCTGCGTCAGGGTATTGCCGCCGCGTCTCCGGCCTATGATCTGCGTCTGGCCCTGGCCGAACTCCTGGTGAGTCGCGGGAATCGGGAGCAGGCCGAGACGGAACTGAACCAAGCCCTGGAGCTGGATCCGGACCACCCCCGGACCGTGGACATCCGTCTGGCGCTGGCCCGTTTGTACATGGGCCAGGGACTTCTGGACCGGGCCGATGAACAGATCGCGGATGCGCTGGACCGGGATCCGCAAAATCCCAGGGCGCTGGCCCTCAGGGGAAAGCGTTTGCTACGCCAGGCCCGCCCCCAGGAGGCCATCGCGGCGTTTCGCCAGGTGCTCAAGCTCGATCCGGACCAGCTCGAAATCGCGCCGCTTTTGGCCAGGGCCCATCTGGCCGCCAGCGAGCCCAAGCTGGCCCGCGATGTTTTGCGCGAGGCCATCAAGTCCCGCCCGGATCATGGTCCGGCCCGCCGCATGCTGGCCGAGCTTCACGTGGTGGACAAGGATTTCGCGGCCGCCATGGCCGAGCTGGAAACCCTGGCCACGGCCCATCCCGAGGACATGGGGATTCGTTTTGCCCAGGCGGGCGTGGCCGTGCGCATGGGTGATTCCGACCGGGCCGAGGCGTTGTTGCTCCAGGCGCGGGAGGCGCACCCGGAACGGCCCGAAGCCCATGTGCGACTGGCCCGGTTCCTGGCCGGCAACGGGCGGCGGACCGAGGCGGCCGTTGCCCTGGATCAGGCCGAAAAGCTCGCGCCGGCCAGTGTCGAGGTGGTGGAGGCGCGGGTTGGCCTGCTGTTGGCGGACAATAGCACCGGCGCCGCCCTGGAGTACTGCGATAGCCTGCTGGCCACCCATCCCTCGGCCCCCTATCTGCATGATCTGAAGGGCCGGGTCCTGTCCGTTTCCGGTGATTCCGCCCTGGCCGAGCAGTCCTTTTCCCGGGCTATCGTGGCTGATCCCAAGTGGTTGCCGCCCTATTATCATATTGGCGAGCTGTATCTGCGACAGGGGCGGACCGAGGCCGGAATCACCAAGTTCGAGGACGCGGTCCGGCAGCGGCCCGTGGCCATCCAGCCCCGTTTTGTCCTGGCGCTGCTCAATCAGATGAACAACAGGCCCGCCCAGGCCAGGGCGCACTACGAAGCCCTGCTGGAGATCGATCCTGAATTCATGCCGGCGCTGAACAATCTCGCCTATTTGTTGGCCGAGCACGCCGCCGGGGCAACCGGGTCCGAGGATTTGGACCGGGCCCTGACCCTGGCGCGCACGGTCGCCGACGAGGGTTCGCCCGAAGGGTTGGATACGTTGGGCTGGGTGTATTTTCGGCGTGGGGACGTGGACGGAGCCGTGACGATCTTTTTGGAGGCCTGGGAGAAGAAGCGCGACGTGCCGGTGGTGGCGTATCATTTGGCCGAGGCGTACGCGGCCCGTGGGGATCTGGAGCAGGCCAGGGGGTGGATTCGCGCCGCCCTGGAGGGCACGGCCGATTTTCCGGAGCGCGACCGGGCCGAGGCGTTGGCGGCGCGGCTGAAGTCGTGATTGTATCGGGGGCGTGGGCCGCGCCGGGGCGCCGGTGATTCCGGAGCCCTGGCGCGCGGCGCGTCTGGAATGTCAGTTGGCCGAGGCGATGTCTTCCAGGGCCGAACTGCAGACCATGTTCCGACCGTTGGTCTTGGCCCGGTACAGGGCCTGATCGGCCTCGTGGATGAGCATTTCGGCCGGAGTCAGGGCGCCGGGCTTGAGGCCGGCGATGCCCAGGGACGCGGTCACCCGGAAGCGTTTGTTCTGGAAACGGAACACTGTCTGGGCGATGATCTTGCGGATGCGTTCGGCCAGGATCCAGGCCTGATCCTCGCGGGTCTGGGGCAGGATGATGATGAATTCCTCGCCGCCGTAACGGGCCGGGAAATCGGATTCGCGCAGGGTCTGTTGCAGGATTCTGCCAACCTCGCGCAGTACCATGTCGCCGGCCAGATGGCCGTAGGTGTCGTTGACGGACTTGAAAAAATCCAGGTCCAGCATGAGCAGGCTCAGCTCCTGATGGTGCCGCTGGTGGCGCTTCATTTCTTCGCGCAGGCGTGAGTCAAAGTATTGACGATTAGAGATCCGCGTCAGTCCGTCGTGATCGGCCTTGGTCTTGAGCTTGCTGTATTCCAAGCCGTTGTGGATGGCCAAGGACAGATGATTGGCGGCCGCGTGCAGGGTTTGAAGCCGGTCCTGCCCGAGGCTTTGGGCTTCCTTGGAACAGATGAGCAGCATGCCAAACGGGAGGCCGTCGTGCACGAGGGGCTGGGTGATGATCTGGGCCAGTTCCGGAGTGACTTGGTCCGGCGTGTTCTCCAGGAAGGAAACCTGGTAGCCCTGCACCTCGGCGCCGCTGAAACGCTTGGCCCCGCTCAAGAGGTGGTTGATCCACAGCTCCTGGAGGTCCTTGGGCAGATTCGAGGGCAGGAAAAGTTCCGCGTGGAGCTGGTCCGCGTCCTGATTCCAGCAAATCCCGAACAGGCTGGTGACATCCAGGAGCAGGTTCAGGTCCTTGGCGCAGGTCGACAGGATGGCCTTGGGGTCGAGGGAGTGGCTGGCCGTGGTCAGGAGCTGGTTCAAAAACGTCAATTGCTCGTTTTTGCGCGCCAGGAGTTCCCGTTCCAGGCTGATTTCCTTGGCCATCATATAGATGTCGTGATAGAGGGCGGTGACTTCTGCCGCCTGCTCCAGAACATGGGTAATTTTTTCCGTGTCCACGGGACAGGTCAGCACCGTCAGGAAATGGCCTCGGGCCAGGTGGTCCAGGGCGTTCGGACCGGGCTGGTCGATGACCAGGACGAATTGCCAGGATTGGGGCCCGCCCAGGCGCTCCCGTTCCGTGACAGCCAGGCTTTCCCATGTCGAAAGAGTAACAAAGACAAGCCCTTGTATCTTTTTCGAAGCGTCGGTATCAAAAATGTCCAATGCCGCTCCCAGAGGCCTGTTGCGCAGGTGGCAACCCTGGGGAAGGTGGGCTTCGATCTGGCCGGCAATTTGTCGGGGCAGGTCCAGTCCAAGGCAGGTGGCGTGATATGAATGCATGCTGATTCCTCCGGGAACGCTGGAAAAATGACGTCCTGATCCGGCTGAAGCAAGGCTGATGCCATTGTGATAGTTCTCGTCGCCGGGTCTGGCCGCGTTTCGGAGCCCAGGCCGCCCGGATCAATGACGCCGCGAGGCGTGGATATTGCTTGTGGAGTGACATGACAGCAGCGCGGAGCGGGCGGATCTGGGGCAGTTTGGACCCGTTTTTCGAGGCCGGACCAATTATCGGGCGCCGGGTGGCCAACGCCGGTTTTCTGGAGGCCTTGCTGGCGGCGGATCCCTTTGATGCCTATCATTTTTTTCTTCTGGACACGGGCGCCGGGAACGCTCTTTTGGACCGGATTCGCGCCCTGTGCCCGGCCATCCTGCCCAAGGTCCGTGTCCTGCCCAGGGTCGCGCTGCCCATGGCCCTGGCCGAAACCGACTACCATTGTTTTCATCTCTCGGACTGCCTGACTTCCTCGGGCTGGCTGGCGGCGCTGCGCAACCGCGTGGCTCGGTCCGTTTTTCCCATTACCGGGGTGACCCATTCCCTGTCCTACGCCCGATACGGTTCGGCCTTTGCCCAGCATGTCTGGCCCGGCGCCACCCGGCGGGACTGCATCGTGGCCACGTCCAGGGCAGGGGAAGCGGTGGTGCGGGCGGAATTGGAATATCTGCGCGCCTGGTCGCCTTCGGCCCGTCTGCCCTCGGTGGCCCGGGTTCCCCTGGGCGTGCGCTGCCGGGATTACGAGTCCGTGCCGCCGTGTCCGGACCTGCCGCCAGCGGCCACGGTTTTTTTGGTTTTGGGGCGGATCAGCCCCTATTCCAAGATGGATCTGGTGCCGTTGCTGCGCGCTTTTCAGCGTCTGGCCGGATCGGGCGTGGATTTGTCCACGGCCTGTCTGGTCTTGGCGGGCGGCAGCAATGAAAGCCAGGGGCTGCCCGGCACCCTGACCAATCTGGCGGGCAATATCGGGCTGCGTCTCGTGGTCGTGACCGAGCCGGACGAGGCCGCCAAGCGCGCCCTGTTATGTCGGGCCGACGTGGTCTTGTCCCTGGCCGACAATCCCCAGGAAACCTTCGGGTTGACCCTGCTCGAAGCCCAGGCCTCGGGAACCCCGGTCATCGCCTCGGATTATGACGGGTACCGGGATCTGGTCCTCGACGGCCAGACCGGTTTTCTGGTCCCCACCGTGGACAGTGGCGCCGATCCGTTGATCCCGCTCATGGCGCCGTTGTTGTATGACACTACCTATCATCTCTGGTTGGCCCAGGACGTGGCCGTGGACGTGGCCGCCTTGTCCCGGCGGATCGCGGACCTGCTCGATCCCGGAATGCGGACACGGATGGGCCGCGCCGCCCGCGAGTGGGCGCGACATTTCGACTGGTCCGAGATCATTGGGCGTTACGTGGCGCTGTGGGCGGAGTCGTGGGCGCATGACGTGCCCGCCGGGCAGGACTGGCGGCACCCCCTGGCCCTGGATCATGCCCGTCTTTTTGCCGGGCATGCCTCGGCCCGCCTTGGTGCCGGAGATGGGTTGCGAACGACGCCCCTGGGCTGGGCCGTGTTGCGTGGTCGGGATTATCCCGTGCTCCATGCCGGTCTGGGGGATCGGATCGACATGGAGTTGATGCGGGCCATTCTGGTTTGGGCGCGCCGGGGCATCGCCTGGGACTCGCTTTTGGACCGGGCTGGGACCGCGGGCCGGGAACGGGCTCGGGCCACGGCCATGTGGATGCTCAAGGGCGACATGCTGGAGCGGATGCCGGCCGGGGATGCTGCCGACCGGAGTCAAGAGCTGTCGGACTAGCCGTCCAGAGCCGCGTCGATGGCGGCGCGCAGTTCCTGGATGGCGACGGGTTTGGCCACGTAGCCGTTCATGCCGGCGGCCAGGAGTTTTTCCCGGTCCCCGGCCATGGCGTAGGCGGTCAGGGCAATGATGGGGATGTTCGCCTTTGCCGCGCCGGCCTCTCCCTGGCGGATACGGGTCATGGCTTCCATGCCATCCATGACCGGCATTTGGATGTCCATGAGGACAGCGTCGAAGTCTTCCCGCTTCAGGATTTGGAGCACTTCACGACCGTCTCGGGCCGTGCTCACGACGTAGCCATTCTTTTCCAATAGCTGTTTGCCGACCATGAGGCTCATGTCGTCGTCCTCGGCCAGGAGGAGGCGCGAGGGGTGGTGTCCGGCTTCGTGGCCGGCCTGTTCGGAGTGCCCGGTCGCGTCGTTGCCATGTCGGCCGAGGGTGACGCAGAAGGAAAAGGTCGTGCCCACGTCGGACTCGCTTTCAACCGTGATCGAGCCGTCCATGAATTCGATCAGGCGCTTGCAGATGGACAGGCCCAGGCCGGCGCCCTGGTGGGATCGGGCGTAGCCCTGATCGACCTGGCTGAAGGGCTGGAACAGACGGCCCAGGTTGTCGTCGGAAATGCCACAGCCGGTGTCCGTGATCGAGAAGAAGATCCGGATCTGATCCTCCCGGCGGGGCTGGAGTGGATGGACCTCGAGGTCGACGCTGCCCTCGGTCGTGAATTTCAGGGCGTTGCCAATGAGATTGATCAGAATTTGTTGCAGCCGGACCGAATCACCGCGCGCTTCGCGGGGAACGGCCGGATCAATGTGGCATTGCAGCCGCACCCCGGACTGCATGGCCACGGGGCGGAGCATTTCCACGGACTGGCGCACGGATTCCCACAGGGCAAAGGGCTCGGCCATGATTTTCATTTTTCCGGCCTCGATGCGCGAGATGTCCAGGATGTCCGAGAGAAGTCGGTTCAGTCGCTTGGTCGCCTGAAAGGCCAGCATGGAGTATTCGGCCTGTTCTTCGTTTTGATCGGTTGTTTCCAGAAGTTGGAGCATGCCCATGATGCCGTTCAGGGGCGTGCGGATTTCATGGCTCATGTTGGCCAGAAATTCCGACTTGGCCCGCGAGGCTTCCTCGGCCAGCAGCGTGGCCTGACGCAGCATGGCCTCGGTCTGCTGACGTTCCCGGCCCAGACGGTCCAGGGCGGCGGCGACCATTTCCAGTTCGCCGCCGTGATGGTCCAGACCCGTTGGCCGTGAGAAATCCCCGGCGCTGAAGCGTTCGGCCGTGCGCACCAGTTTCATGATTTTCGGCCGGATCAGGCTTTGGGCGGTGACCCAGGCCAGACCCATGGCCATGGCGCCGGCCATCAGTGTCAGCAGGCCTCCCCGGATGGTGATGGAGCGCGTGCCGGCGGTGATCGTCGCTTCGGGAATGGCGACAAAGAAGGTCATGTAGGGCTCGCTGTCCCGGTTCAGTCGCAGTTTGCTGAACGCGGTCAGGCGGAGCACGCCGTCGGAGCCCCGCCCCACGAAAATACCCTGGTCGGAGGGGTCGTTGCGGGCCGCGTCCCATACTTCCTGGCTGATGGGCTTGCCCATGTTCTCGATGTCCGTGGATGTGCGGAACAACCGGCGTCCCTGGTAATCGGCGATACCCAGGAACGAGCCGTCGGGAAGGCGTTCCGAGACAAAGAATTCGCCCAGTCGTTCCAGTTCGAGGGCGACCATGACCATGCCGAGAATGGTGCCGTCGCGATCCAGAACCGGATAGGCCAGGGGAAAGGACGGGACACCCGTGGTTCGGCTGACGATGAATTCTCCGGGAACGAACCGTTTGGTCCGCGCCGCGTCCTTGAAATGCTTGCGGTCCGCGAGGGTGACGGCTTGGTGCGGCACGGCGGCCGCGACGACCAGACCAGCGGGGTCGGTGACCAGGATATTGGTGTAGATCGGATTGGTTTTCAAGATTTGGTGGAACAATTCCGAGCAGGCCTCGCGGTTCAGGGCGCGGACCTCGGGCAGAATGGACAGGGTGAAGAGCATTTGTCTGGTCGCGGTGATGGTCCGGTCCTGGATGGCCGCGATGTTTTCGGCCAGGCGCGTGGCCTCGTTTTGGGCCTGGGCCCGGGCCACGTCACGGGCGGACAGCCCATCCAGATAAATAACGCCAAGGGCGGGCAGGACACAGACCGCGGCCAGCAGATAAAGCATGGCCTGCAGGGAAAGGGCGCGAAACATCATGCCTCCGATACCATGCGCGCGAGGATAAAATTCGGGTGGAAAACAGCGCCGGCCCAGGACGCGGCGGGCATGAACCGCCCGCCGCGCCGGGCGTTTCCGGAGCGGCATCGGGACATCACTGGTCCGGAATGTGGTGGGGGCGTGGCCATGATCTCGTCCATACGGGTTCCCGGAGCGTCAGCGCAAGCCCTTGCTTTAGGCTATTGGCTCGGGTGGCGCCTCGGGCGGGGTCAGGATCAGGGGCTCGACATCGGCGAAATCACAGGGCGCGGTGAACTGCATCCAATTGCCGGCGTGGGGATGGAACAGCCCAATCTGGCTGGCGTGCAGGCACAGTCGTGTTGTGGGCACGTCGCTTTGGTCGCCGCCGTAAAGGTTGTCCCCCAGAATGGGATGCCCCAGACTGGCCAGGTGGACCCGGAGCTGATGGGAACGCCCGGTGCGCGGCAACAGGCGGACCAGGGTCGAGGCGTCGAGGCGTTTGAGAACCTGGAATTCGGTCCGGGCCGGTTTGCCGGTCTGGTGGCAGACCATTTGCCGGGGGCGGTTGGGCCAGTCGCAGATCAGGGGCAGGTCGATCAGGCCCGAGTCCCGGGACATGACGCCTTCGACCAGGGCCACATAGACCTTGCGCGTCAGGCGTTCCTGGAACTGCCGGCGCAGGGCGGCTTCGGCCTTGCGGCGCGTGGCCATGACCAAGATTCCGGAGGTGCCCAGATCTAGGCGATGCACGGCCTGGGCCAGGGGATGGCCGGCGCGGACCCTGGTCAAGACGGAGTCGAGCAATTCCGGCCCCCGGCCGGGCACGGACAGAAGACCGCCGGGCTTGTTGACCACGACCATGTCGCGGTCCTCGTGGATGACGCACAGCCAGGGCGTGGTCGGGGGCGCGTAGGGTGGGGTGGACAAAACCATGGCGCCCTAGCCCCGTGGTCCTGGCGTCGGTTCATGGACGCCGAATTGATCGAGCTGCCAGCCGACATCCTTGCCGATCATCCAGTGCTTGCGCGCCGTCAGCCACCACGCGCCTTTCCATTTCCAGCCCGGAATGGACATGACGTAGCGCGCCTGCCGCTTGAGGGACACGACGATCAGGTCGCGGGTGTCCTCGGTCCGATTCTGGGGGACAAGGCCGGTGCGCCGTTCCAGGGTCTGTCTGCCCTGATGGTGGCGCGCGGCGAGTTGGTCCAGATCCAGACCCGGAAAGGCCTGGATGAAGGCTCCCGGAGCCGCTGGCAGGCTGTGCGCGTCCGGGGCGTTGGTCGTGGTCACGCCGGTTTTGTCGTCATAGATGGTGACCAGTTCCTCGAAGTGCTTGCCCAGACCGAAATAGAGAACCAGGTAGGTCGCCTCGTCCTGGTTTTTCCAGGTTTGGCAGAACAGGGGCTGATCGTCGGCCAGGGCGAGGTGGAAGTCGAACATGGCGTCTTCGTGGTAGGCGTGACGCGTGGTCCAGTCCCCGACCTCGCGCAGGCAGGCGCGCAGCTCGGGGATGGCCGGAACATGGACGCGGGGCCGGAGTCTGTCCTCGGGATCGGCCAGGACGGCCAGGGTGGTCTGCATGATTTTGGTGGACAGAAACCACAGGCCCAGCAGCGCGGCCGGGATCAGGAGGGAAAGGATGGCCATGAAATCTCCAGGGCGGATACCGCCGGTTGCCGGGTTAGCCGCTCAGGGCGTCCAGTTCGGATTCGACCAGGGGCAGGATGCCGTCGACAATGCGGTCCACGCCGCGCGCGTTGGGGTGCAGGCCATCGTCCA
>RZYB01000029.1 GCA_009930495.1 Deltaproteobacteria bacterium | reverse complement strand
TCCAGGCGATCCTTGTCCCGGACGCGCTCGGCCAATACGCGGTCCGCCTTGCGCACCAGGGAAAAAATGAGGCCATACAGGGCCGCCGACCACAGCAGGGTGGTCAGAATGATCAACCGCTGGAACTGAAGCACGGTTTCGTAGTCGCTGGTGATGTCCTGGGACACTTCCAATACGCCCAGAAGCGGACCGGGCTGATCGCGGAAACGCAGATCCCGTTCGGCCCGCAAGGGGTAGATGGTCCGCAACAGCACGTTGCCCTCCTCCAGGCGGAAGGAAAACAGCGTGTCCCAGATGCTCAACATGCTCCGCAAGTCAAAGCTGTGCGCGCCCTTGGTGACGGCATCGGTCACGGCCGGGCCGCCCAGATCCGTGCGTCCGACAAGGGCGGGATCGGTGCTGTACGCCACCTCGCCCTCCTCGTCGTAAATGCGCACATCCAAAACGTGGAACGAATGGATGGTCGATTCGATGACCTGTTCCAACCGTTCGTACTGATCCTTGCGCTTGAGCTCGACCTTGCCGAACCCAAGCACCACCGGCAGCGTGAATCGCCGATAGATCTGATGATTGAGATTTTCGGCCAAAAGCAAGGCAAACGCCCGATTTTTTTTAAGAAGAGCGCTCTTGGCGTAGTTGGTCATGAACATGGACAACACCAGGCCCGCGCCCAGGATCAGCACCAGGGAGCTGATGGACAGAAATTTCACCAGCTGGAACGGATGCGCCGGATCGACGCGAAAGGGATTGAGCTTCATGAACGGACCAGGAGCGGCAAGAGGATTGCGACACACGGGGCGGAACCAGCCGCCCCGTGTCATAGGTAGGCTTTAGGGGCGGCGGCGGTCAAGGCAGTGCCGCAAAAGGCCCGTCGTGGAACTGTCGTGGGCGCCAATGGCACCGCCCCGCAGCTCGGGCAGAATGACGCCGGCCAGCTTCTTGCCCAGTTCCACGCCCATCTGATCGAAGGAATTCACACCCCAGATCCAGCCCTGCACGAAAATCTTGTGCTCGTACATGGCGATGAGCCGGCCCAGGGCACGCGGGGCCAGCGTGTCAAACACAATGGAATTGGACGGCCGGTTGCCGGGGAACACCTTGTGCGGCGCCAACGCGGCCCTGGCCCCGGACGCCAGGGGGGCCAATTCCGCCTCGGCCTCGGCCAGGGTCCGGCCACGCATCAGGGCCTCGGTTTGCGCCAGGAAATTAGCCAACAAAATGGCGTGATGCTCGCCCACCGGATGCAGGGGATTGACCGCCACCAAAAAATCGCACGGCACCACGGACACACCCTGATGCAACAGCTGATAAAAGGCATGCTGCCCGTTGGTACCAGGTTCCCCCCACAAAATGGGACCGGTGGCGTACGTCACGCGCGACCCATCCTTGGTCACGGCCTTGCCGTTACTTTCCATGTCCGCCTGCTGCAAATAGGCGGGCAACAGTTCCAGATATTGGTCGTAAGGCAACACGGCGTGGGACTCGAAACCATGAAAATTCCGGTACCAAATCCCGAGCAGGGCGAGCACGACCGGAATGTTGGCCGCGAGCGGCGCCGTGCGGAAATGCTCGTCCATCTCCCTGGCCCCGGCCAGCAGTTCGCGAAAATTGCCCATGCCCACGGCCAGGGCGATGGGCAGGCCGATGCAGGACCAGAGGGAATACCGACCGCCAACCCAATCCCAAAAGGCGAACATGTTGGCCGGATCGATGCCGAAAGCGGTGACCGCCGCCGTGTTCGTGGACAGAGCCACGAAATGGAGGGCGATGTCGGCCTCCGTCGCCCCGCTCTCCAGAAACCAGGACCGGGCCGTGTGGGCGTTGGTCAGGGTTTCCTGGGTGGTGAAGGTTTTTGAGGCAATGATAAACAGCGTGGTCGCGGGACGCACGGTTTCCAGAACACGGGCAATGTGCGTGCCATCAATGTTGGACACGAAATGAAAGCGCAGGTTCTTCTGGCGATAAAAATCCAGGGCCTCGGTGACCATTTTCGGTCCCAGGTCCGAACCGCCGATGCCGATGTTGACCACGTCGCGGATGGGCTGCCCCGTGTGCCCGGTCCAGGTTCCGGAGCGAACCTTGGCCGTGAACGCCTCCATCTGGGATAAAACCCGGTGCACGTCCTCGACCACGTTCACGCCGTCCAGCAGCACCCGTTCATCGGCGTTCTTGCGCAGGGCGGTGTGCAGCACGGCCCGGTTCTCGGTGGTGTTGATCCGCTCCGCGCCGAACATGGCCGCGATGCCCCCGGCCACATCGGCCGTCTCGGCCAGGGCCAGAAGCAATTCCATGGTTTGCGGCGTGATCCGGTTCTTGGAATAGTCCAGCAGAATATCGCAGGCCCGGACGGAAAAACGGGCAAAACGCTCCGGATCGCGCTCAAAAAGATCGCGCATGGGCGGGATGTCGCGCACGTGGTCGCGCAGGGCCGTCCAGGCCGCTGTCTGGTCGATCATGATTCGCCTCCGCTTAGGATTTCAGGGCGTGCAGGGTCTGCCCGATCTTGTCCAGGCAGGTCTTCAGGGTCTCGTCGGCCAGGGCATAGGAGATACGGATGCACCGGTCGTCGCCAAAGGCCGCCCCCGGAACCAGGGCCACGCCGGCATCTTCCAGAAGATGCGCGCACAAAGCCGTGGAATCCGGCACTTCCGGCGTGTAGTACCAATCCACCCGGGGAAAAAGATAAAACGCGCCCGCCGGTTCCGGACACACCACGTGGCCCCAGTCCCGCACCATGGCCAGGCCCAGATTTCGGCGTCGGACAAAGGCTTCGAGCATGGGTTCCAGGCACTCCCAGCCTCCGGTCAGGGCCGCCAGGGCCGCTTTTTGGGCGATGGAACAAATATTGGACGTGGACTGCCCCTGAAGCTTGGCCATGGCCTTGATGAGATCGACATGCGCCAGGGTATAGCCAACACGCCAGCCGGTCATGGCAAAGCTCTTGGCCAATCCGTTGACCACGGCGAAATTCTCGGGATATTTTTCCCACCACGGCGAAAGCGACGCCGGCAGGGCCGGGGCATAGACCAACCGGTCATAAATTTCATCGGCGATGACGAACACGCCCTTGGCCACGGCCCAGGACGCGATGGCGTCGAGCTGCTCGCGCGTATAATGACAACCCGTCGGATTGGACGGCGTGTTCAGGATCAGACACCGTGTCCGGGGCGTGCGCGCCGCTTCGAGCTGGTCCACCGTGACCAGGAAATCCGCATCGGGCTCTGTCCGCACGAACACGCTCACGCCCTCGGCCAGCTGGACCAGGGCCGGATAGCTGACCCAGTACGGGGCGGGAATGATGACCTCGTCACCCGGATCGAGCAGCACCTGAAACAAATTGAACAAACTCTGCTTGCCGCCATTAGTCACGACGACATTGTCCTGGGTCGCGGTCACGCCGTAAAAACTCGCGAAATATCCGGCCACGGCCGCGCGCAGCTCCGGAATACCAGGGACGGGCGTATACCGGGTGAACCCCGCGTCAAGAGCGGCCTTGGTCGCTTCGCGAACATGGACCGGAGTGTCAAAATCAGGCTCGCCCACGGCCAGGCTGACAATCTGCCGGCCAGCGGCGCGCAGCTCCTGGGCCTTGGTGTTGATGGTCAGGGTCGCGGACGGTTTGATCTGGGTGATGCGTCGTGCCAGTTTCATGATGGATGTCGTTCCTTTGCGAAAAAAAAGTTCAGGTTCGAGCAAAAAGCGGCCAGAATACTTCCATTCAAATCAAGGGTGAAACCCCCAGCGGGAGGATTGACGCCAAAAGAACGCCGGGAGGACGAAACAACCGCGCGTCCAGGGAAAGTCTTTTTCCTGGACCCAAAAAGCTATTACATCTCGCCACGAGCCAAATAATCTTCGACCGCGATCTCCAGTTCGGCCAGGGCAACGTCCGACAAGGCGAGCACTCCGGCCTCGCTGCACGTGACCAGGACCAAATTCTCGTCCGGCTGCAACCCAATGCCCAATTTTTGGCAGGCCAGATTGGCCAGACGCACGGCCACCAACACAATGTTGGCGCTATCATATTCTGGCTGGTGATGATCCCGACAGACCACGGCATAAACTTCGGGCAGGTTCCATTTGAGCAACAGCCGGTATCCGACGTCCGTGTGCATGGAATCCAAAAACTCATCGGCGGCGGTGCGGGTGATGCGTGGCGCGTCCCGATCCCGTTCGCCCACTGAAACCAGGGCCTTGAGCACCAGCAATTTGCCCACGTCGTGAATCAAGCCAGCGATGAAGGCCTCCGGAGCGAATTCGGCATGGCCGCCGCGCTTGACCAGCCACTGGGAAGCAAAGGCGCAGGCCACGGAATGGCGCCACAAGGTGGACGTGTACTGCTGCACGAAGGGATTGCGGGAGCTGTAATTCTTGCGTTGGGAGGCCATGAGCACGCAATTGACCATTTCGCGCAACCCAATGCGGATCAAGGCGTCCTGAATGCGGCTGATTTTTTTGATGCCCCGAAAAAAAGCGGAATTGGCGACCTTGAGCACGTCCGTGACCAGCACCTGATCCTGGGCGATGTAGCCCAATATCTTATCCGTGTCCGGGTCCGACTTGGAAGCTTCCTGATGCACCAGCAGGGCGGTACGGTCAAAGACGGGCAATTCGCTGGTCTGCTCCTCCAAAAACTCCCGGACCCGCTCATCGATGGACGCGATTTCAAACATGCTCAACTCCCAGGATACGCCGCAGTTCCGCCAGAGGTCGGGGTTTGCGCACCCGGGGCAGGGTCCGCAGAACCTCGTCCAGGGTGGTCCAGCCAATGGCGGCCTTGACGATGCCGTCTTCCAACAAGGACACGAGCCCGGCATTGTCCAGACTCAATTCGCGCAGTTCGTGGGTTGTCTTGCGCGCCAGGACCGCGTCGCGGACGTGGACTTCCGGAATGAGCATTTCAAAGGCCGCGACCCGCCCCTTGTAACCGGTATGACGGCAATGAGCGCAGCCGCGCCCCTTGCGGAATTCCGCCCCGACCAGATCCCCATAGGTGCAGCCCAGGCGGCGCAGCTGGTTCAGATCCGGCTGGTAGGGCATGGCGCAGTGTGGACAAACCTTGCGCAGCAAGCGCTGGGACAGGATGCAACTCACGGTGGAGGAAACCAGAAACGGTTCGATCTGCATGTCCAACAGGCGCACCAGACAGCCGATGCTGTCCTCGGTGTGGAAGGTCGTCAAGACCTTGTGTCCGGTCAGGGCCGTCTGGATGCACATCTCGGCCGAAAATTTGTCCCGCACCTCGCCCACGACGACGATATCCGGGTCCTGGCGCACGATGTGCTTCAGGGTTTCCTCGAAGGTCAGGCCGATGGACGGCATGATCGAGCACTGGCCGACACCCCGGACCTTGTACTCCACCGGATCCTCGGCCGTGATGATGCTCACCTCCGGAGTGTTCAGATAATTGATGCAGCTGTAAACCGTGGTCGATTTCCCCGAACCCGTGGGCCCGGTGACCATGATAATGCCCGAAGGCGCGTCCAGGGCCTCTTCCATGAATCGGTCCAGCATGCGCGGCAGCATGCCGATCTCCGGCATGGGCAAAAGCTCTTCCTGGTTTTTCAGCAGGCGCATGACGATTTGTTCACCGTGAACCGTGACGTAAAACGACATGCGCAGATCAATCTGCACGCCCTGATGATTGAAAATAAGCCGGCCGTCCTGGTGACGACGTTTCTCGGCGATATCCGCCCCGCACATGATCTTGAAGCGACTGGCCAGCGGCGCGCAGACGCCAATGGGATAATCCCGGAAATGAACCATGACCCCGTCCAGCCGGAAACGCACCCGCACCCGATCGGACATGGGCTCGACATGAATGTCGCTCGCGCCGCGCTGGAAAGCAGCAAGAATGATGGCATTGGCGATGTCAACGACATTGAAGACACCGTCGCCGCCCTGCCCCCCCGCAACACGGTCTTCCTTGTGTCTGGACAGGATGTCCTCGATCTGGCTGACCCGGGCGATGCACACCAGAACGCCCTGGCCATAATAATCCCGCGCGATGTCCAAGGCGCGCGGATCAAGGGGGTCCGCGAAGACGACACGCGTCGAACCGTCGGACTGCATGTCGTAGGGCACGAAATGGTACTGCTCCATGACTTCAAAGGGAGCGCGGGTCATGAGGGCGGCGTCCGGGGCGCGCGCGATAAGATCCAGGACGGGCAACCCCAGCTGCAAGGCCAGGATTTCCGTCAATTTGTCGTCGGAAATGAATTTATGGCGGATCAGAATGTGACCCAGCTTGGAGCGACGTTCGTCGGCACGCTGGGCACTCAGGGCGCGGGCAAGATCCTCGTCGGTCAAATACCCCAGTCCATTGAGCAGGTCCCCCAGACGCAATTCACCCTGATGCTGTCGGATGGCCAGGCGGATCTGTTCCTCGGTGACGTATCCCAGCTCACGCACGATGTCACACAACGGCCTGGACATATGCAGCTTGGATGCAACGCGCCGGGCGTAGGCAGCCTGATCCTCGCTCAAAAAACCGGAACGGATGAGCAAACGGATGATGGGGTTGTCCAAGGCCTTGGCGTATTCTTCCCGGCGATCGTCGGAATCCATGCTGTCTCCGGATGGGCTTACCGCATGAGATAAAAGCCCAGGTCTTTGTCATACTCGCTGCGAATGAAGCGCACCCCATAGGTCGGATCGTTCACGTTGCACACCACTGCCTTGCGCTCCACCAAATCCCGGGAGCGATTGTCGAGCCGGAAGGACGCCCTGACGACGTCATTTACCTCCAAGGAGGTTGGATTTTGGGCAAGCTCCCGCATGATCAAAAAGCGCATGCCATTCAAGGACAAATCCATGACCTTCATGGGAAATGTCACGTTGACCGGACGCAACGACGCCGCTCCCGACCCCGTGGACAAGACCGTGGCCTGTCCGTAGAGCTCCACCTGTTTCCGAAAAAATTCCCGGAATTCAATCAGCACGGACACGGTTTCCCCGCACCGGCACTTGATCTTGAGACGGCTGTCCTTGTCCCGGTACGCCGAGGCATCGAACTGCCGCGTGAATCCGCAATGGGGACACCGAAAAAGGGCCGAGCCCTGTTTGTCGACAAAAATTTTTTCCATGCTCATGCACCACACGCCTTGGACAAGTTGGTTTGGCCTGGGGCGTGGTTCCCATCCTACCTAGAGCCCACTCCACGTCATGTAAAGTTGGGGCCGATAAAAAAACCCCGACCAGGGTCAGGGTTTTTCCATCAACAAACGTCGTATTTCTTCCAATTCGGCACGGATCATATCCAGGGATGCCATGTCCCCGGCCGGATTTTCCAATTTGCGGCGCGCGCCCTTGATGGTCAGCTTTTCATCATGAAGCAGATGGCGAATCCGCTTCAGAAGACGGACATGCTCCTCGGTGTAGTAGCGTTGCCCCTTGGGAGTGCGCGCCGCCGTGAGGGACGGAAATTCCTCCTCCCAAAAACGCAACACATATGGTTCCACGCCAAGTATCTTGGCGACCTGGCCAATTCGGAAACGTTTACCCGAGCCGGGGCTCGCGGGCGTGGGCATGATTTGTCACTCCCAGCCCCCGCCCGTTCCTAGGAAAAGCGGACGGGAAGCGTGCTTGACAGGTGCTGGCCAATCCGGTTGTTGACCTTGTCCACCTCCTTGTCCTTGAGCGTCTTCTCGGCGTGCCGATA
Source organism: Deltaproteobacteria bacterium (assembly GCA_009930495.1). NCBI lineage: Bacteria > Pseudomonadati > Myxococcota > Myxococcia > Deltaproteobacteria bacterium. The sequence continues at coordinate 13,854 of RZYB01000029.1, read as the reverse complement.
CACAAAGCGGAAGGTCAGATTGCGCTCGCCGGACTGACGCGGCTCGTAGACATCCGCCAGGAAAACCTCTTCCAAAAGGGGCTCCCGCAACGCCAGGACCGCATCGAGAATCGTGCCCACGGCCAACTCCGGTGACGCGATCAAGGTCATGTCGCGGCGCACGACCGGAAATTTCGGAATCGGCGCGAAGGTAACGAACGCCGCGCGGTGCAGACGCATCAAGGCATCCACATCCAGATCCGCGTACCAGACCTCGGCCCTGGCCAAATAGTCTTCGGCCAAGGCTTCGCGGATCATGCCCACCCGGCCGACAGCCTCGCCCCGGACAGTGACCACAATTTCCGGAGTCAGATACGCATGCTCCCCGCCCCGTCCAAATTCCCCGCATCCCAGATGCAGGGTCAGCAGCAGGTGCTCCACCAGGCCCTTGATGTCGGCATATCCGAGACGGCCGTCCGGATACGGATGACGCCCCGGAAAACGACCACCGTGCAGCAAAATCGCCAACCGGTTGCCCTCGCGAGTCTGGGTGTCGGAAGAGGAATCCTGGGAAAAAACATGCGCGACCTCGAAAACACGGACGCGGACGTTGTCCTGGCTGATGTTCTGGCGCAGCGTGTTCAGAAGGCCGGGAACCAAATCCGTGCGCAGGACGTTCATTTCCTCGCTCAACGGATTGCAGATGAACACCCGCCCTTCCCGGGGCAGACCGCAACGGTCCAAATCCGCCGTGCCCACGAAACTGTAGTTCACGGCCTCGGCCAAGCCAGCCCCCTTGCCCCAATCCTTGATCAGATTCAAAAAGGCAAAAGTCGGATCGATTTTATCCAAATCGGCCAAATTCTTGTTGACCGTGGGCAAGACCGCCTCGATGCGATCCATGCCATACACCCGGGCGACCTCCTCGATCAGATCAACTTCACGTTCCAAATCCAAACGAAAGGACGGGGCCGTGACGGCCCAAGGCAACGTCTGGTCCTCCACGGCGCACCCGAGACGAGTCAGGGTCTGGCGGCAGAAATCAACCGGCATGTCCTGTCCGAGCAGGTCCGTGGCCTTGACCGGGGAAAAACCAATAACCTTGCGCTGAAAGGGTCTGGGTTCCCCCTTGGCCACGCCCGGGGCTACAGCCCCCCCGGACAGGGCGGCCATGAGACTCGCGGCCCGGTTCATGGCCAGCGTGTTGCCGGCCTGGTCCACGCCTCGCTCGAAGCGGAAGGACGCCTCGCTGGACAAACCCAGACGCCGGGCCGTCTTGCGGATGGAGGCCGGATCGAAAACCGCGCTTTCCAGCAAAACCGTGGAGCTAGTGGCGCTGATTTCGGAGTTGGCGCCGCCCATGACTCCCGCCAGGGCCACGGGGCGCTCGTCGTCCCAAATGAGCAGATCGCGACCCGTCAGCTCCCGCTCCTGGCCATCCAGGGTAATCAGACGCATGCCGTCCTCGGCCAGGCCAACACGGATACGCTGGCCACGCAGCAAGTCGCGATCAAAGGCATGCAAGGGCTGACCCAATTCAAGCATGACATAATTGGTCACATCGACGATATTTCCGATGGGCCGCTGGCCCACGGCCAGAAGCCGATAGCGCAGCCACTCCGGGCTGGGACCGATGGTCACATCACGGATCAAGCGGGCCTGATACAGCGGGCAAAGAGCCGGATCGGGCTCGATGCGAAAACCCTGAAAGGGATCCCCGGACTCGGCCACGGATATTTCGGGCATGGTCAGCGGCAACGCGAACGCGGCGGCGACCTCCCTGGCCAGTCCCAACACGGACAGACAGTCGGCGCGATTGGGAGTGATGCTCACGTCGAGCACGACACGCTCCAACCCCAGGGCCGCGCACAGCGGCGTTCCCGGCCGAAGGCCCGCGTCCAGAACCATGATCCCGTCATGGCCCTCGCCCAGGCCAAGCTCCCGCTCCGAACAAATCATGCCGCACGAGGGCTGCCCGCGCAACTTCGCCTTCTTGATCTCCAGGCCGTTCGGCATGATCGTGCCCACGGGCGCCACCGGCACCGTCTGCCCAGCCGCCACGTTGGGGGCGCCGCACACGATGTCGAGAAATTCGCCAGTCCCGATATCGACCTTGCACACGGACAAGTGGTCCGAACTCGGATGCGCGGCCCGCTCCACGACATGTCCGACGACCATTTTCTCAAGGGACGCAAACGGATCGGCAATCTCTTCGACCTCCAATCCGAGCATGGTCAGCCTGTCCGCCAGGGCCTGCGCCGTCCCCTCGTAGGGCACGAATTCCCGCAACCAATTCAAACTCAAAAGCATGATAACCTTCCCACAGCTCAGGCGAATTGCCCGAGAAAGCGCAGATCGTTCTCGAAAAACATCCGCAGATCGCCAATTCCGTATTTGAGCATGGCGATGCGCTCCACGCCCAGACCAAAGGCGAATCCGGTATAAACGTCCGGATCATAGCCCACCTTGGCGAACACGGCCGGATCAACCATGCCGCAGCCCAGAATCTCGACCCAGCCCGTTTCCTTGCACACGCGGCAAGCCTCGCCAGTGGCGGTCTTGCCCGAGCCGCCACAGATGACACAACTGATGTCAACCTCGGCGCTGGGTTCCGTGAAGGGGAAAAAGCTCGGCCGAAAGCGGACCTTGGTCTCATGCCCGAACACGGTCTGCACGAAGGCGGTCAGGGTGCCGCGCAGATCGGCCATGGTCACGTGCCTGTCGACCAACAGGCCTTCGATCTGATGAAACATGGGCGTGTGCGTGATGTCCGAATCCCGACGATAGACCTTGCCCGGGGCGATGACGCCGAGTGGAGGCTTGCGGGAAAGCATGGTCCGAACCTGCAGGGGCGAGGTATGGGTGCGCAGGAGAATGGAATCGGAAATGTAGAGCGTGTCCTGCATGTCCCGGGCGGGATGCTCGGGCGGCAGATTCAGGGCCTCGAAATTATGGAAATCGTTTTCCACTTCCGGCCCGGAGACAACCTCGAACCCCAGACCCGTGAACACGGCGCAAACCTCGCGCATGACCCGCGTCACGGGGTGCAGCGAACCAAGATCGGGGCGCCAGCCAGGCACCGACGGGTCAAAAGCATCCAGAACCCGGGCCTGGGCCTGGGCCCTGAGGGCCTCGACGCGACCGTCCCAAAGCGCGACCAAGTCACCCTTGACCTGGTTGGCGGTCCGTCCAACGGCCGGACGCTCCTCGGGAGACAACGCGGTCAACCCGGACATCAGCTCGGCCAGGAGGCCCTTGCGGCCCAGAAATCGGACCCGCAGCTCCTCCAACTCTTCCAATGAAGAAGCCTGGCCCAGGGCTTCGGTAAGCTCCGGGACCAGGCTTTCCAGCTTGCGAATGATATCGTTAGCCACTAGTTCGCCTTTGATTTTACCATTTCACACAGCGTGGCGAAGGCGTCCTTTTCAAAGACCGCCATATCGGCCAAAGCCTTCCGGTTGAGATTGATTTCGGCAAGCTTCAAGCCATGCATGAAGCGGTTGTAACTCAACCCGTGCTCGCGGACGCCCGCATTGATGCGCACGATCCAGAGTTTCCGGAAAGCCCGTTTCTTCTGCTTTCTGTCGCGGTAGGCAAAGACCAGGGCGCGCTCGACCGTCTCGCGGGCGGTACGGTACAGCGTGCTTCTGCCGGCGCGGTATCCCTTGGCCAGGGCCAAATACTTTTTGTGCCGTCTGTGGGCGGTTTTTCCTCTTTTTACTCGCATGTTCGTCTCCTTTGATCAGGCATAGTGGGAAATGACTATACGCTGAGTCGTTCGATCCCGGAAAATCCGGAAACTAGAAAATGTACGGCACCAAGCGGCGAATAGCGGCAACGCAGGACGACGCGGCCGTCGTGGACTGGCGCAACTGCCGTTTGCGCTTGGGCGACTTCTTGGTCAGGATGTGGCGCATGTTGGCATGGCTTCTCTTGACCTTGCCGCTGCCCGTCACGGAAAACCGCTTGGCAGCGCTTCTGTTGGTTTTCACCTTTGCCATAGTTCCTCCTCAGAACAAACTTGTCTGGTCACGTATGCGACCGGCAATACTGCTCCCTCCCGCCAAAATGACGGGAAATTTTTTTGACGCGGCGGGAAGGGGGAGCTTATTTCTTGGGGAGTCCGGCCAACAAAAGGAACATGGTCCGCCCCTCGACCCGCGAGGCCTGCTCGACCTTGGCGATATCGGTGACCATTTCCACCACCCGGTCCAGCACGATCTGGCCCCGGTCCTTGTGCGCCATCTCCCGACCCCGGAAGAACACGGTCACCTTGCAGCGGTCCCCATCCTCGATGAATCGTCGGATGTGCTTGACCTTGGTTTCCAAATCATGGTCGTCGGTCCGTGGCCGAAACTTGATTTCCTTGACCTGGATCTGGGTCTGCCGCTTCTTGGCTTCCTGGGTCTTCTTCTTTTCCTCGTAGAGGTATTTGCCGTAGTCCATGATCTTGCAGACCGGCGGTTTGGCGTTGGGCGCCACCTCGACCAGATCCAGACCTACTTCCTCGGCTTTTTCCAGAGCCTCGGGCACCGTCATGATGCCCAGCTGGTTTCCATCATCGCCTACAACGCGAATTTCTTTTGCCCTGATTTGTTTGTTCCGACGGGCCTTAGCAGCTGAAAGAATATCTCATTCCTCCGCGTTTAAATGGTTCCTCGCATTCCTGCCGCAACAGATCGACAAAGGCGTCGACGGTCATCGCGCCCACATTGTTGCCGCCTCTGGCGCGTACATTGACGCAGGCCTGCTCAATTTCCTGATCCCCGATCACCAGCGCGTACGGAATTTTTTCCATCTGCGCCTCGCGCACCTTGAATCCAAGCTTTTCATTGCGCGTGTCGACTTCGACACGAACTCCAGCCCGGCGCAATGCGTCCTCGCACTGGCGGGCAAATTCGTCATGACTGTCGGTAACCGTCAAGATGCGGGCCTGAACCGGAGCAAGCCACGCCGGAAAAGCGCCGGCAAAATGTTCGGTCAGAATACCGATGAAGCGCTCCACGGACCCCATGATGGCCCGGTGCACCATGACCGGACGATGACGCTCGCCATCCTCGCCGATATATAATAAATCAAAACGTTCCGGCAAGGTGAAATCCACTTGTATCGTGGAGCACTGCCACAACCGTCCCAGGCAGTCCTTCAGCTTGACGTCGATCTTGGGGCCATAAAAAGCGCCGTCGCCTTCGTTGATCTGATAGGGCAAACCCATCTCTTTCATGGCGTCCACGAGCGCATTGGTGGCCCGTTCCCAATCTTCGTCGGAGCCAATGGATTTTTCGGGACGGGTGCTGATCTCCATGGAATACTCGAATTCAAAGATACCCATGAGATCCTGGATCCAATGCATGACATCCTTGATCTCATCCAAAAGCTGGTCGGGACGACAAATAACATGGGCGTCGTCCTGCGTGAACTGACGCACGCGCATGAGACCATGCAACACGCCGGACAGTTCATGCCGATGCACCACGCCAAATTCAAACAGACGAACCGGAAGATCGCGGTAGCTGCGCTGTTTTGTATTGTAAATGAGCATGTGGGCCACGCAGTTCATGGGCTTGACCCCGTACGGCACGCCATCGATCTCCGTGAAATACATATTCTCGCGGTAGTTGGCGTAATGGCCAGAGGTCTCCCACAGATCGCGCTTCAGAAGCTGTGGCGTACGCACGATGCCGTACCCGCGCCGGAGCATTTCCTTGGCGACGAAGTCCTCCAGGATAGTCCGGATCAGTGCCCCCTTGGGATGCCAATAGGCCATGCCCGCGCCGCCGCGTTCATGAAAGCTGAACAGGTCGAGCTGGGGACCAAGCTTGCGGTGATCACGCTTCTTGGCCTCTTCGATCATGGCCAGATAGGCCTTGAGGTCCTTGGGGGTCGCGAAGGCAACGCCGTAAATACGCTGAAGCATGGGGCGCTTTGAATCGCCGCGCCAGTAGGCGCCTGCCACCGAGGTCAGCTTGAACGCCTGCAGAAAACCCGTGGCGGGCAGATGCGGGCCCCGACACAGGTCCACGAAATTTCCATGGCGGTACAAAGACACCCGATCCGCGCCCAGATCGTCGATAATTTCAAGCTTATAGCTCTCGCCCATGGCCACGAACAAGGCCTTGGCATCCTCGGCGCTCATTTCTTCACGGGCAAAGGAATGATTGGCGGCCACGGATTGCACCATGCGCGCCTCGATTTTTTCCAAGTCCTCGGGCGTGAACGGCCGCTCGAAATCAAAATCGTAATAAAAACCGTTCTCGATGTCCGGGCCAATGGTGACCTTGGCCGTGGGGAACAGGTCCTTGACCGCCTCGGCCATGACGTGGGCGGCGCCGTGCCGCAATATGGACAACCCACGGGGAGATTCGAGCGTGACAGGCTCCATCACCGAAGTTCCGGGCGGAACAACGGCGGTCAAATCCAGGACCTGCCCATCGCACACGCAGGCCACGACCGATTTCATTTTCTTGCCGGAAAGCACGCCACGCAGAATATCCGCGCACGACTGACCAGCCAGCGCCTCGACGTCTTGCTCTTGAATCCGCACCATGATGCATTGCCTCATAAACACGATAGGGAGGCATGGCCTCCCTATGAAGATCTTTATGGTAGGCGCGAGGAGGGTCGAACTCCTGACCCCTTGCACGTCAAGCAAGTGCTCTCCCACTGAGCTACGCGCCTAAATGGAGATCCGCATATATGCTTCGACCCGAGAACCTGTCAACAATCTTTTCCACGAATTTCAACTTTTTTTCCCGGCCCCAAAATCCGGGGCAACGGCCCCACCCCGAACAGTTGCCTTCCAGCCTTTCCCCGGTATACCCAGATCCTGGCAGCGACATTTTCCCAATACCATTCACCCCGGCGCGCACCGTGAATAGCAATCCCCTCATCCTTGTCGTCGACGACGAGCCCTTGAACATCAAGCTGCTCGATGTCGTCCTGAAAAAGAATGGCTTCCAGACCATCGCCGGAACCAGTGGTCCGGCCGCCAGGGCCTTGGCCCTGGAGCACCAGCCCGACCTGATCCTCCTGGATGTCATGATGCCGGGGGAAGACGGTTACACCACCTGCGAACAGCTCAAGCAACATCCCCAGATCGCGGACATTCCGGTCATCTTCATTTCCGCCCTGACGGACACGGACAGCAAGGTCCGGGGGCTCGAAGTCGGCGGAGTGGACTATATCTCCAAGCCATTCGAAAAAGCCGAGGTCCTGGCCCGGGTCAAGGTCCATCTCAAGCTTCGCTTCACCTACAAGGCACTGATCGAAGCCCAGGCCCAACGCTTGGCCCAGGTTCAAGATGCCCAGCAATCCCTCTTGGTCCAACCCCAGGATCTGCCCCAGGCCGGCTTCGCGGTGCACTACGAGCCAATCTTGGAAGCTGGCGGCGATTTTTATGATGTCCTGCCCGTGGGCGGAGCGGCCTTCGACTATATCGTGGCCGATGTCAGCGGCCATGATCTGCGCACGTCGTACGTCACGTCGGCCCTCAAGGCCCTGTTCAGCCAAAATTGCAATCCCGTCACCTCGCCGGCCGAAAGCCTGGGCGTGATCAACAGCGTCCTCTGTCGCATCCTGGAAGACGGCACCCACATCACCGCCGGCGTTGCGCATCTGAACCGATCCCAGAACACGCTCACCTACGTCAACGCGGGGCACCCGCCGCCAATTCTGCTACGGGCCTCGGGAGAAATCGTGATCCCCAGGGCTTCCGGGGACATTCTCGGTGTTTTTGAATCGGTATGGTTCGAAACCCTAACCATCCCCGTGACTCCGGGCGACCGCCTGTTCCTGTACACCGATGGTCTGATCGAAGGCTTTGGCCCGACCAAAATCACCCGCGAGAAAGGCCTCGCCCAGCTTGAAGCGGCCTGCTCGTCCCTAGGCCGTCTCCCCCTGTCGGAAGCAGTGGACGCCATCTGCGCCAGCCTGACCCAGGCCGCGCACGAGGACGACATTATCCTGATGGCGATCGAGGTCTGAGGATGTTCGTGACAACCCACCTCCCTCGCGGCTTCGAGGTCCGCATGAACTCAACCCTGGAAAACGTGGACCGCGCCATTGCCGTCCTGCGGACCTTCCTGGAAAAAAACGCCGCCGACAGGCATCTGTTCCCGCTCTCGTTGCTCGCCCGCGAAGCGCTCAACAACGCCGTGATCCACGGCAACGGTCTAAACGCCGAAAAACTGGTCCTGTTTCGGGTTTCACGGCGCGGCCAAGACTTTCGACTGGAGATCGCCGATCAGGGGCCGGGCTTTGATTGGCGCGCCCATCTCGGCGCCCGGAGCGACATCTCGCGGGAAAATGGCCGAGGACACGAGATTTTCCGCATCTATGCCAGCGCCATCGGCTACAACGAGCACGGCACCCGCGTCACCCTGGATTACGCCGGAGAACAGGCATGAAAATTTTACGCGTGACCACGACAAAACGGGAAAGCATGGTCGACATCACGGACCACCTGACCGCGATGGTTCACGAGGCCCGGATCAATTCCGGCGCCCTGCTCGTGTACACGCCACACACGACCACCGGCCTGACCGTCAACGAAGGCGCGGATCCGGATGTATGCCGGGATATTCTCGCCCATCTCCAACGCATGGTCCCCAAGGACGCCGGTTTCCGCCATGCGGAAGGCAATGCGGACGCGCACATCAAGGCCAGCTTTTTCGGTTCGTCCGTGCATCTGATCGTCGACAACGGCCGTTTGGCGCTGGGCACATGGCAACGCGTTTTCCTGGGCGAGTTCGATGGTCCGCGCACCCGGGAAATTTGGGTCCAGCCTCTGGGCTGACCCGCGTCACTCCTCGCGCAGGGGCCGGGTCATCAGCTCCCGCACGGCCAGGGCCGGATCCTTGCCCCCGAACAACACGGCATGCACCTGGGCCGTGATCGGCAGTTCCAATCCCCGCTCCTTGCCCAGGGCATGCACGGCCTCGGTTGTCTTCACCCCCTCGGCCACGTTGTGCATCCCGGCCAGGACCTGCTCCAACGTCTGGCCACGACCAATACCCAGACCAACACGGCGGTTGCGGCTCAAATCCCCGGTGCAGGTCAGCACCAAATCCCCCATGCCCGACAGCCCCATGAACGTGGCCGCCTTTGCCCCCAGGGCCAGACCCAGCCGGGACATCTCCGCCAGGCCGCGCGTGATCAAGGCCGCCCGCGCGTTTTCACCAAACCCAAGACCATCGGAGATTCCCGACGCGATGGCGATGATATTCTTCACTGCTCCGCCCAGTTCCACGCCGGTCACATCGGCATTGACGTAGACCCGAAAAAACTCGGTCGAAAAAAGAGTCTGCACGAAATCCGCGAATCCCGGATCGGCGCAGCCCAGAGCCACGGCCGTGGGCATCCGGGCCGCCACTTCCGAGGCAAAGGACGGCCCGGACAGCATGGCATAAAGCGGGTCAAGCCCCCGCAATTCCTCGCCAACGATCCGGCTCATGGTCCGGAAGGAACCCATCTCGACACCCTTGCTGGCGCAAACAAGGCGCGGCGCGGACGAAAAAAACAAACGCCCCTGACGCAGCACGGCCCCAAGTTGCTGACAGGGCACGGCCAACACGACACAGGCGCTCCGGTCCACGACGGAAGCCAAATCCGTGCTCGCGCGCAAGCCGGAAGACAACAACCGGCCCGGCAGATATCGGGAGTTGGTCCGCTGATTGGCAATCTCTCCGGCCTGATCCGCCCGGCGCACCCACAGCCAGACATCCTCTCCCTTCTCGGCCAGCACATTGGCCAGGGCCGTACCCCAACTCCCGCCGCCCAAAACAGCTATCTTCATATCCCCCTCCTTCATGATTGCGCTCCAAGTAGGCAGTATCGAAGATGGATTTCATCATGTAAAGCCTGCTATTGCCAGGAAAAACCGAAAGGGCTAAGGACCGGGCTCGAACTATTTGCCGCCCAAAGACGGGCCACGCGAGGAAACACAGTGGATTTCACGCCAACCGAAAAACATATTCTACGCATCGTTCAGGGTTCCCTCCCGGACAGTCCCACCCCCTTCGCGGATATCGCCGCCCAGACCGGCAGCACCGAGGACGCGGTCCTCGACCTGCTCCGTCGGCTCAAGGCCGGTGGACAGATCCGCCGTTTCGGAGCCACGCTCCGGCACCAGCAGGCCGGCTACGGCTTCAACGCCATGGTCGCCTGGTACATCGAGGAAGGGTTCGACCCGGACGAAGTTGGCCGCGCCATGGCCCAGCGGCCGGAAATCTCGCACTGCTACCTACGCCCCAACTGCATGGACTGGCCCTATGACATGTATACCATGATTCATGGCAAAACCCGCGAGGACTGCATGCGGGTGGTGCGCGAACTGATCGACCAGACGGGCGTGACCCAGTACGAAATCCTATTCAGCGAAAAAGAGCTGAAAAAGACATCCATGGAATATTTCTAGACCGACGGAGAACAGATATGAGCATTTCACGGGATCTTTTCCAAAAAGCCAGCGCCCTCATTCCCGGCGGCGTGAACAGCCCGGTCCGGGCCTGCAAAAGCGTCGAGTGCGAACCGCTGTTCATCGCCTCGGCCGCTGGCAGCACGCTGACCACCGAGGACGGGACGCAACTCATCGATTATGTCATGTCCTGGGGCCCCATGCTCCTGGGGCACAACCATCCGAGCGTGGCCAAGGCCATTGCCGAGGCCGCGGTCAAGGGCACCAGCTTTGGCGCGCCCTGCCGTCTGGAAGTGGAATTGGCCCAGGCCGTGGTCAAGGCGGTACCAGGCATCGACATGGTGCGCATGGTCAGTTCCGGCACGGAAGCGACCATGAGCGCGTTGCGCCTGGCCAGGGGCTACACCGGCCGTAACGGAATGATCAAATTCCATGGCGGCTACCACGGCCACGCCGATGCCTTCCTGGCCAGCGCCGGCTCCGGCGTGGCCACCCAGTCCATCCCCGGCACTCCGGGCGTTCCCGAGGACGTGGTCAAGCATACCCTCCTCGCCCATTATAACGATCTGGACGGCGTGCGGGCCCTGTTCGAACGTCAAGGAGCCGACATCGCGGCCGTCATTGTCGAGCCCGTTGCCGGCAACATGGGCCTGGTCCCGCCACAACCCGGCTTTTTGGAAGGCCTGCGCGACCTGACCCGCAAGCATGGCGCCCTGCTCATCTTCGACGAGGTCATCTCCGGCTTCCGGGTCAGCTATGGTGGAGCGCAGCGGGCGCTGGGCATCGATCCGGACCTGACCTGCCTGGGCAAGATCATCGGCGGCGGCCTGCCCGTGGGGGCCTACGGCGGAAAGAAAGATATCATGGGCCACATCGCGCCCAGCGGCAACGTGTACCAGGCGGGCACCCTGTCCGGAAATCCCCTGGCCATGGCCGCCGGCCTGGCCACCCTCGGGGAACTTTCGACCCGTGACTATGCCGGCCTGGCCGCCCGCACGGACGATTTTTCCCGCGAGCTTGCCAACATCTTGCGGAGCAAGGGCGTACCGGTCCACCGCACGCACATGGCCTCCCTGTTCACCATCTTTTTCACCAACACCCCGGTCACGGACTTTGCCTCGGCCCAGACTTCGAACTCGAAGCTCTTCACCGCTTTTTACCGACAAATGCGTGACCAGGGCATTTATTTTGCACCATCGGGTTTTGAATGCGCCTTCACCTCCTTCGCCCATACCGACGAGGATCTGGAGCGTACGCTGAAGGCGGCCCGCACCGTCGTGTTTTAAAACGTCCTCTTTTCGCGGGCTCCTTGACTGAAGACCAAGACCGTCAGTATATATGCCCAGCTTATGCTTTTTGTAACTTTTCTTTCTGGAGGTAGAAAGAGGATGAAAAAATCAATGTTGCTCAGCCTGATCTGCGCGGCGCTCCTGTGTCTGGTCGCCGCTCCGATGCTCAGCGCTGCCGACGCCCCTGGCGATGATCTGGTCATCAAGGCCCCCGAGGGCATGAAAGTCAAGGACAAGGGCGACAAGCCCGGCACCCTGCAGAAGGCCGTGCCGTTCGCGCATTCCAAGCACGCCACTGTCGAATGCAAGGATTGTCATCACACCATGGAAGCCGATGGCGCTATCAAGAAATGTACCTCGTCTGGCTGTCATGATTCCCTGGAAGCCCGGACCAAGGACAACGCCAAGGATGTCAAGCTGGTCGAAAACGCCTATCATACCCAGTGTCTCGACTGTCACAAGAAGTTGAAGAAAGAAAGCAAGACCACCGGCCCCACCGCCTGTGGCAAGTGTCACACCAAGTAAGGCTCCTGTTGCGGGCAGTCTAACGAGCACAAGCAAAGGTCGGCCTTTGGTTCACCCCCTCCCGCAGACCCTGCGGGAGGGGATTTTTTTTCACGGGATTCCGAGCTTTCCACGGCCCGCATTGCCCTTGACCCGGCATCTTGGTATAGTCATGCCACTCTCCAAAACTCCAAGAAAGGATCTCGCCATGACCACTCGCTCCAATCCGGCAGACGAAATCATCGAACTCACCGAAATCGTGACCGAAGACTCGCCCCTGGACGAGCCAGCCCCAGAACCCGCCAGCCCCCCCAAACTGGATCAGACGACCCTGGACCAGGAATTGGACGATCTGCTGCGAGAAGCTCCGGGCCCGAGCGCGGGCATGGACCTTGATGCCCTGCTGGGCCCCCAGACCACCACGTCGTCCACGGCGGGATCAACGCGGAGCGAGACCAGGGGGATGGAAGTTTCGACCCTGGACAGCGATCTGGCCGACCTGGAAGATCTCTTCGAAACCCTCAAGACCACGCCGCCCCAGGACGCGCCCACGGCCCTGGACGAACTGCTGGACATCGAACTGGACACACCGCAAGCCACACGCACAACGCCCCCCACGGCCGAGGCCCAGCCGGGCTTGCATTTTGATTCCGAGCAGCCAGCCCAAAGCGTCCGGCCAGGACACGTGGATTCGACCGAGGAGCTCATTGTCGAACTGACCGACATCGTGGCCGAGGCACCCTTGAACTCCCCGGCCGAGCCTCGGGCAACCCATGACGTTTCGGCCCAAGACGATTCCAGCCCCATCATCCCACCCGTGGAGGACGACTCCCGCTCATCCGGAGCGGCCATGGACGCCGGCGCATTGCAAAAACTCGCCACGCGCCTGGACGAACTGGAAACCCGTGTCGCGACCCCGGTTCCACCGAGCACGGAGCAGATCCTGGCCGCCTTGCCGGCCGAACTGGAGCGCCTGCCCTTTGCCCTCCCCCTTTACGAAAGCATTTTGGCCGAGGTGGACACGAAGCTCGCATCCCAAGGCGATCAGACGGGATCATCACTTCAACAGGAACTTGTTGCCATGAACGAACGCCTGACCGCCCTGGAAGCCCGGCCCGAGCCCGAACCGTTGTCCGCCGAACACATTCTGGCCGTCCTGCCCGAGGACCCGGCCGCCATTCCGGCCCTGGCAGGTCTAGCCCAGAGCCTGCGCGGCGATCTGGACGCCCGCCTCGCGGGCTTGGATCACGCCGGGACACTGGAAACCCTGCGCCAGGATCTAACGGCGGCATCGGAGCGCCTGACCGCCCTGGAAGCCCGGCCCGAGCCCGAACCGTTGTCCGCCGAACACATTTTGGCCGTCCTGCCCGAGGACCCGGCCGCCATTCCGGCCCTGGCAGGTCTGGCCCAGAGCCTGCGCGGCGATCTGGACGCCCGCCTCGCGGGCTTGGATCACGCCGGGACACTGGAAAGCCTGCGCCAGGATCTGGCGGCGGCATCGGAGCGCGTGGCCGCCCTGGAAGCCCGTCCCGAGCCCAAACCGTTGTCCGCTGAACACATTCTGGCCGCCCTGCCCGAGGACCCGGCCGCCATTCCGGCCCTGGCCGGTCTGGCCCAGAGCCTGCGCGACGACCTGGGCGCCCGCCTCGCGGGCATGGATCACGCCGA
>RZYB01000028.1 GCA_009930495.1 Deltaproteobacteria bacterium | reverse complement strand
TCTTGATGCGACGATGCTCAGCGAAATCACGGACAGTATCAAATACGGCCAAAAGGGCTATTCCTACGTCATCGACACCAAGGGTGTGCTTATTGCTCACGGCAACAGACAGTTTGTTCTGGATCAGAAAAATTTTTTTGAAGAGGGTAAGACCAATTCCGAGTACGCCCGTCTTTCAGCCATGTTTGGTCGCATGATCAGTGGTGAGTCCGGATTCGACCAGTATCCGTTCATGGGCATGGATCGTTTCTTTGGATTTGCCCCGATTGAAGGTACGGGCTGGTCCATTGCCGTGGGCGCAATGCAGGATGACGTGCTGGCCGCCATTTATCAGATGCGCTGGATGATTGCCCTGGCCTCCCTCGTTTTTTTTGCCATCGGTATTGTCATTGCCCTGATCATCAGCCGCATGGTTCTGCTTCCGGTCAAGAACTGTGTCGATTTGTTGAAGGACATTTCCGAGGGCGAGGGCGACCTGACCAAACGTCTGCCGGTGGCAACCAAGGACGAAATCGGAATGCTGGCGCAGTACTTCAACACCTTTGTCGATAAACTGCAGCGCATCATCGCCGAAATAAGCACCAATGCCCAGACAGTGGCCTCTGCTGCTACCGAACTTTCGGCCGTGAGCAGTCAAACCAGCGAAAATGTGAAATCTCTGTCGTCCAGAACCTCCACCGTGGCCACTGCGGCCGAAGAAATGAGCGCCAATATTGCCTCGGTGGCTGCCGGCATGGAGGAAACCACATCCAATCTGTCTTCGGTAGCAGCAGCCACCGAAGAAATGACGTCAACCATTGGCGAGATCGCGGGCAACACCGAACGAGCCCGTGGCACCACCGACAGTGCGGCACACGACGTGGAAAATTTTGCCGGGGTTTTGCGTAGCCTAGGTAATGCGGCCCAGGAGATTGGGAAAGTCACGGAAACCATCTCCGCCATTTCATCGCAGACCAACCTTCTGGCTCTGAACGCCACGATCGAAGCGGCCAGGGCTGGTGACGCGGGTCGTGGCTTCGCCGTGGTTGCCAACGAGATCAAGGAATTGGCCCAGAAGACGGCCGAAGCCACCAGCGACATCCGGGAACGTATTGGTGGCATCCAGACAGCCACGGGCAGTGCGGTGAACGATATTGGCAGCATTGTGCAGGTCATCAGCGATGTGAACGCTATCGTGACCACCATCGCCGCCGCCATTGAGGAACAGTCGGCCGTGACCCGCGAGGTGTCCGAGAACATTTCGCATGCCACGAGCGATGTCCAGGACGCCAACAGGCGATCGTCGGAAATGTCGACGGTCTCCCGAGATATCACCAAGGACATCTCCTCCATCGACACTATTTCCGGGGACATTCGTTCTGGCGGGGAGCAGGTCCAGGTTAGTGCAGTGGAGCTTTCCAAGCTCGCTGAACAGCTTAAGGGGTTGGTGGGACAGTTCAGGGTTTAAACCATTCGGACCAGATGCCCGTTTCTATCAATCAATGCGCGGCGTCACCATCTGAGATGGAGACGCCGTGCGCCGTTTTGGGGGGCTGACTGAGTCCAAGACGGCCAGAATTATAAAATATTAAGTGTGTTGGGTCGAAAGAAGGCAAGAGCAGTTGGTTGCTGCGGGAAACCGTCTTTGTGTGAAGGTTGTATGCTGGACTGGGAAAAATCGGGGCGGCCACCCGCCCCGGCGTTAGTTTTCGATGCGCGGGAGCGCCGTTAATACGCCCCGTCCTTGGTCAATTCCGCGTCCGTGATCTTGTGACTGAAGGTTCGGTACAGCCAGAACTGGTAGGCCGCGACAATGGGGACGAAGATCAGGGCCACGGCGAGCATGATTTTGAGCGTCAGCGGGCTGGAGGCGCCGTTGGTGATGGTGATGGAATTGGCCGGGTCGATGCTCGACGGCAATAGAGCCGGGTACAGTCCGACCACGCCGAAAATGGCCAGCCCAGCGATGAGCACGGCCGACAGGCCCCAGGCGAACCACCAGTCTTCCCGACCGATTTGTTGGCGCAGCAGCAGGAGCGCCAGTACTGGTACGACGAGGAGAACCAGCATCAGCGGGTTGGCCAGATAATTTGTCAGCAGATTGGTGAAGATGGCCGTCATGACCACGAAGAGACCGATGGCCGCCGTCAGCACGGGCCAGAGGCGGCGGGCCAGGATGGCGGCGCGCCGCTGCAGGTCCCCGTCGGTTTTGGTCGTCAGCCACAGGGCGCCGTGCATGACAAAAAGCAACACAAACAGCACGCCTCCGGCCAGACCATAGGGATTGAGCAGGGTGAATAGATTGCCCTGGAAGACGCCCTTTTCGTCCAGGGGCAGGCCCATGAAGATGTTGGCGAAGGCCACGCCCAGAAGCAGGGCCGGCAGGAAGCTGCCGATGGTCGCTCCCCAGTCCCAGACTTTGCGCCAGGCCGCGCTGTCGACCTGATGTCTGAACTCCAGGGACACGCCCCGGATGATCAGGGCGAAGAGCAGCAGCATGAGCGGCGTGTAGAGGCCGCTGAACATGACCGCATAGGCCTTGGGGAAGGCCGCGAAGGTCACGCCGCCGGCGGTGATCAGCCACACCTCGTTGCCGTCCCAGAACGGTCCCATGGCATTGAGCATGACGCGGCGGTCGCGGTCGGTCTTGCCGAGGACCGGGAGCAGGCTGCCCACGCCCAGATCATAGCCGTCCAGAACGAAATAGACGGCCCAGAGTATTCCCCAGAGTAGGAACCAGATGGTTTCGAGCATGTATGAATCCTCCTTGACTGTCCGAACGGGTTAGACTTGAGCCGGGCCTTTTTTGGCGAATTTGAAGAGCAGGAAGATATCCACCGCGCCAAGCAGGGCGTAAAGCAGGGTCAGGGCCACCAGCGAGAAGGCCACCTGGGATGTGACAATGGGCGAGACCGCGTCGGCCGTTTTCATCATGCCGTACACGATCCAGGGCTGGCGGCCGACTTCGGCCACGACCCATCCGGCCTCGATGGCCAGATAGGGCAGGGGAATGGCGAAGAGCATGGCCTTGAGCAGCCTGGGCGTTTCTGTCAGCTTGTTGCGCTTCAGGAAGGCCCAGATGCACAGGATGGGCATCAAGGTGCCGATGCCGACCATGGCCCGGAAAGACAGGAAGGTCAGCAGCACGGGGGGCCGCTCGTCCTTGGGCCATTCCTTGAGACCCTTGATGGGGGCGGAGAAGGAATTGTGGGCCAGGAAGGACAGGGCGCCGGGGATGCCGAAGAGTTCGATGGCGTTTTTTTCGTTTTCTTCATCCGGCAGCGCGAGCAGGTACATGGGCGCGCCATCTTCGTGGGTTTCCCACAAGGCTTCCATGGCCGCGAGCTTGGCCGGTTGGATTTGCGTCACGGCCTGGGCGTGGTGATGCCCCTGGACCGCCACGGCCACGGAGAAGATCAGGGCGAAAACCATGCCGAGCTTGAACGAGTGGGTGAAGAAGTCGATCTGATTTTTCTTGAGCAGATGATAGCTGGACACGCCCATGAGGAAGAAGCCGGCCAGGGCGAAGGCGCCGCTCAGGGTATGGAAATACTGTTCCCAGGCAAAGCTGTTGCCGATCACGGCGAGAAAGCTGTCCAGCTCGGCCCGGCCGTTGCGGATCACGTAGCCCACGGGATTCTGCATGAAGGCGTTGGCGATCAGAATCCACAGGGCCGAGACATTGGAGGCGATGGCCACCAGCCAGATGCAGGCCGCGTGCATTTTGGGCGAGAGCTTGTCCCAGCCGAAAATCCACGCGCCCAGAAAGGTTGATTCCAGGAAAAAGGCCACCGTGGCCTCGATGGCCAGCAGCGAGCCAAAGATGTCGCCGACGTATTCGGAGTAGCGGGACCAGTTGGTGCCGAATTGGAATTCCAGCGTGATACCGGTGACCACGCCGAGCACGAAGTTGATGACAAAAAGTTTGCCCCAGAATTTGGTCATGCGTTTGTACATTTCATCGCCGGTGCGTACATACTTGGTCTCCATGATGGCGACCAGAATGGACAGCCCCAATGTCAGGGGCACGAAGATGAAATGAAACATGGTCGCCATGGCAAACTGGAGCCTGGATAACATGAGCACATCCATAGAAAATCTCCTTTAGTCGTTTGCGGGCCGGGCGCCCGTGATCCGGGTCATGGCCTCCCTGGCCAGAGTCGCGGGAGTGGTTTGCCACAGATGGCGATCCTGGTACAATTCCATGGGGGTGTGGTCATCGGTCATGGCCTTGATGCCGGGCAGGGCCGAGGTCAGGCCCAGATGACCGCAGGCCCAGGCGGCCAGGCCGCGAATGGGCGCGTCACAATCCGTTAGGGCGCGGAGGAGATCCGCCTCGGCCTTGATGGCCAGATCCGGCCGGACCTGGGCCATGCGGCCCACACCCCAGATAGCGCCACGTCGCAGGGGCGCGTGTTCCAGGTAACAGTCCGGGCGGCAGTGGTCTTCATGGATGTAGGCCAGCACGTGGTTGTGATATTCGGACGCCAGGAGAGGGCTCTGGCAAACGATTTCGGCCATGGCCTCGGGCGCGCCCCAGCCGATGCCGCCGGATTCGTCGTTGAGGCTCCAGATGAATCGGCGCATGACGATCCGGGCCTTTTCCGGCGTGGCCTTGGCCATGCCGGCCAGCACCAGCCCAAAGGCAGTGATGGCATGCCAGCGAATGGCCGGGGACGAGGCGCACAGGGCGGAAAAGAGCGGCCCGATGACACTTTGGGCGGGCAAGGCCAGGATGGTGTCCAATCCGGACTCCCAGTCTTCGCCGCCCAAAATGTCGAGCACGCGGCGTTTGGTTTCTCTGCCGGTGGGCATGCGGCGCTCCTAGGCTCCCGCTTCCACTTTGGCCACGATGGCCCTGCCGACTTGGCGTCCCAATTCCTTGCACTCGGCCAGTTTGGCATGGTCGGGCACGTTTTTGGCCTTGGCGCCGGGTTCGATGACATCCACCTTGGCCGACTTGAGCCAGTCCGCGATGACGTTCACGCATTCGCCGCTCCAGCCATAGGAGCCAAACGCCGCGCCGATGCGCCCTTCGGGACGCAGACCCTTCATGTAGGTCAAAAAGTCGGCCATCAGCGGCAGAATGCCGTTGTTGTGGGTCGGCGAGCCGCAGAGAATGCCCGTGGCGTCGGCCAGTTCGGCCATGACGTCGCTGTGGTGGTACTGCTTGAGATGCATGAGCTTGACGGACACGCCTTCCTCCATGAGTCCCTCGGCGATGGCCTTGGCCATTTTTTCCGTGGAATGCCACATGGTTTCATAGGCGATGACTGCTTTTTTATGCGGCTTTTGCAGTGCATATTCGCGGTAGGTGTCCAGAATGAGCTGGACATGCTTGCGCCAGATGATGCCGTGATCCGGGGCGATCATGTCGATTTCAAGGCCCATCTTCGCGACCTGGTCGAGCACGGCCAGAACCCGCGAGGAGTAGGGCAGGATGATGTTGTGGTAGTAGTGGGATGTGGCGGCCATGAGCATGGACAGATCCACTTCGTCGTCGAAGCGTTCGCTGGAGGCGATGTTCTGGCCGAAACCGTCGTTGGAGATCAGCAGTTTTGCTTCGGGAAGGTAGGAGAACATGGAGTCCGGCCAGTGCAGCATGCGGGTTTCGATGAACTGCACGGTGTGCTTGCCCAGGCTGATGGAATCCCCGGTCTGGACCGGATGGTAGGGCCAGTCCGGCTGATGGAAGTGGTCGAGCAGCATGCGGTGCCCCATTTTGGAGCAGATGAGTTTTTCCGGCCGGATTTTGTCCATCAAAAAGGGCAAGGCGCCGGAATGGTCGGGCTCGACGTGGTTGCAGACGATGTAGTCGATTTTTTCCAGGGGCACGATGGGCCGGATCTGGTGGTAGAGGTCCATCTGGAACTTGGCCGGAACGGAGTCGAACAGGGTGATCTTGTCGTCGACGACCAGGTAGGCGTTGTAGGTGGTGCCTTGGGAGGCCTGGGAGTATCCGTGGAAATCGTGGAGGTTCCAATCCACGATTCCAACCCAATAAATTCCTTTTTTGATTTCGGTTGCGGACATTGCGCTTTCCTTACGGGATACGGCCACGCGCGTGGCCGGAGGATGAAGAAAGGCTCCGCCCGGGTTCATCCCGAGCGGAGCCCTGGAGGGGTTAGCTTTCCTTGGTGAAATCGTCCTTGCCGGCACCGCACACGGGGCAGGTCCAGTCATCGGGAATATCTTCGAATTTGGTGCCGGGCGCGATGCCGCTGTCCGGGTCGCCAACTGCCGGGTCATACACATAGCCGCAAAGAGTGCAGACGTATTTATCCATTGAAGTTCTCCTTGTGTTGGTTAGTTTTCGGCCTTCCAGTGGCCATGCAGGTTACAGTATTCACGCGCCGTGACCTTTTCGGCCTGGATGCAGAACTCGGCCTCGGGGGCCTGGCCGGGTTTGAGATCCTGACGGTAGACCTTGCCATCGGCGATGAGTTCGATCCATTCAATATAGTGGTTATCGAGCATGGGATGGGCCACTTCGCCCACGATGACCTTGTAGCCGTTGGCGGTTTTCTGGATGACCGGGATGTGCTTTTCACGCGCCGCGTCCACGGTTCCTTCGACCATGAGCTTCATGTCCTCGCCGCAGCACACCAGTGTGCCTTTGCCGCCGTGCATGACTTCGACAATATTTCCACACAGTTCGCATTTGTAAACTTCCAGTGGTGTAGCCATTTCTTCTCCTTTGTAGCGATTAGAGGAATTACCAAACGGGATTACCAGAAAAGAACGAGCTGATCCAGTTTTTTGACCGGATGACACTTTGGCTCGGTCACGCCAAGGGCATGTACCGGGCCGGGAGCGAAACGGGTGTCATTGTGTAATATGTTGTTTTTTTTGGCACTCAGGACAAATACCGCTGAACTCAAGGGTGTGTCCGGTGACCTGGAAATCTGTTTTGAGTCCGAATTCAATGCCGCTGGTGTCCGGCGCGTCGAAGATGTCCCCGATTGTGCCGCAAATTTCGCAGCGGATGTGATGGTGCGGGCGGATATCGCCGTCAAACCGCTTTTGTCCCGCCGCGTTTTCCAACTTGCGGATCAGGCCCAGGGCGCTGAGCACCTCGAGGTTGCGGTAGACGGTTCCGAGGCTGATGCGCGGCAAGCGTTTGCGGACCAGCCCATAGATTTCATCCGCCGTGGGATGACTGGTCACCGCGCGCAGTTCTTCCAGGATGATCTTCCGCTGGTTGGTCAGGCGCATGTCTTTTCCCAGGAATTCCTTCATGACAAAATACCTTGGTCAAATTTTGATAATCGTTACTATTAAATAAACCATATTTTCGTCAAGGGGAAGTTGTCCGGCACGAGGCTGTCCATGGGCCGCTGGTGCTCAATCCTCTCTTGGCAGGGATCGAAGCAGATCGCGGATCAATTCCGCCGAGATGCCGCGCATGCAGGCGTTGTTCCGGGTGCAGGTATTTTGCCCATGCAGGGAGCAGGGTGCGTCCGGGCAGGGGCTTTGGTGGACGATGTCATGGGGCCCCGAAGGATAAAAGCCCCATTCGCGGGTGGTGGGACCAAAGAGGGCGATGCAGGGGGTGCCCACGGCCGTGGCCAGGTGCATGGGCCCGGAATCGCCGCTGATCAGGCATTGGCTGGCGGCCAGGACGGCTGCTGTTTGGCGCAGGTCCGTGGCATTGGTCAGATCGAAGGGTTGGTCTGGGTAAAGCGGCGTCATGGCTTGCCCCACGACAACGACATCGTGGCCGCTGGCGCGCAGGTCGTCAATCAGTGCCCTCCAGATTGTCGCGGCCGGGGACTTGGCTGGATGCGTGGCAAAGGGGTGGATGGCGATGGGCCGGCGCAGATTTCGTTCGGCTAGGATTGTCGCGCCCTGGGTCAGTTCGTTGGTGTCCAAAAAAATAACCGGCCGGACCTGGGCCGCCTCCGGCGCGGTGGCGTCCAGAGCCAGGCTGTAGCGCTGGGGAACATTGAGGGCGCGCAGACGGCGGGCGAAAAACGGCTGCCGGGTGGCCAGGAACAGGCGGCGCGTCAGGCCCATCTTGGCATAGGCATGGGTTGGCCCTTTCCAGAGCTGGCGGAGCGCGACCGTGCGCAGGTTTCCGTGAAGATCGATCAGGGGCATGTGGGCATGGCGCGCGGCCAGGTCGCGGCACAGACGCAGCCAGGGCAGCGGGCGCAAATCGGGCGTGTCCACGGGGATGATGGCGCGCACGGCCGGATGCCCGGCAAAGATCGGGGCCAGGGCCTTGCGGGTCAGGACGTGAAAACGCAGATCACGGACGCGGCGCCAGTGTTCGAGCACTCCGGTGGCCAGGATGGCGTCGCCAAGGGCGCTCAGGCGCACGACCAGGCACTCGGTGGCGGTGATCATGGAAGCCGTCCGGGGCAAAGTTCGGTGTAAATGCGCATGAGTTGCTCCGAGGTGCGCGTAAGGTGGAAACGCGCCGCGTGAAGCGTTCCCCGGTTGATCATGGCCGCGCGCAGCTCGGTATCGTGCACCGCCCGGCGCATGGCCTCGGCCAGTTCCGGAGCATCCGTGGGGGTGGTGTACAGGGCTGCGTCGCCACCAGCCTCGGCGAAGCAGGAGCCAGTGGAGGTGATGACCGGAACCCGGCTGAAGAGCGCCTCCAGGATGGGGATGCCAAATCCTTCCCCGTGGGATGGGTACACAAAGGCCGTGGCCGCCTGATACAGGGCTGGCAAATCCTGGGCCGGAACATGCCCCAGGAAACGAACCATCCGCTCGAGTCCCGCGGCCTTGGCCTGGGCGCGGAGACGGTTTTCCTCGGGACCGGTGCCGATCAGGGCCAGGGGCAAGCGGTCGGCCGGGGGCAGGATGGCCACGGCTTCGAGCAGGGTCTGGACACCCTTGCGCGGGATGAGCGAGCCGACAAACAACATATAGGCGCCGGGCAGGCCATACGCCGATTGGACACGTTTTTTTTCATCGTCGTCAAGGAGGGTGTAAAAGCTGGGATCACAGCTTTGATACGCCACGCGGATGCGTTCCGGCGCGATACCGAATGCGTCCGCCACGTCCTTGGCCGTTTTGTGGCTGATGGCCACCACCATGTCGGCCCGGCGACAGCTGGCGCCGTATTTGAGGGCGTAGATGCGCCGGTCCGCCCAGGGGTAGAGATGGGGGTGGGTCAGAAAAAGCAGGTCGTGCATGGTGACCACGGTTCGTGTCCGGGGACTGAACGGGGTCAGGGGCAATTCGTGGGACAGACCGTGGTAGATGTCCAGGTTGTCCTTCCGGGCCGCGCGCGGGATGCCCAGGGAGCGCCACGGAGACGGGAAAAAACGGCCCAGGGGGCATGCTTCCTGCACGACCATGGATGGATGCCTGGCCGATGTGCCAAATCGTGCACCAATGGTTGGTGTGTAGAGCAGGTAGCGGTGCTCAGGAAAGGTGGCGACCAACCCGCCAATGGTGTTCCGGGCGTAATTGCCCAGACCCGTGGCGTTGTGGAAGAAGCGCTTGGCGTCAAATCCGATGTGCATGCGCGCTGTCCTTTTTTTGCACAAGCCAATCGAGGTATTCGGTCAGGGTGCGGGCACAAAGGTGGGGTCGGTTGGGACCCGCCGGACAGGCCGCGACGTCTTGGACCGGGGCGGGCAGACCCAGTTTCTCGGCCTCCTGGATGCCATGGCCGGTCAGGACGAGAACGGTTTGGGCGCAGCCCACGGCCAGGCCAAAGGCAATGTCCGCCATTTTGTCGCCCACCATGGCCGTGTGTTTGGGATTCAGGTCGTGGCGGGCGGCGAGCTGGTCCCACAGGCCCGTGCGCGGCTTGCGGCAGGGACAATTGGCCTCGGGCGCGTGTGGGCAAAAGACCGTGTCGACGAGGCTGGCCCCGTCCAGGGCGAGAAGTTCATCCACCCGTTCGCGCACGGAGTGATATTCGGCCAGGGTCAGCAGGCCACGGCCAATGCCGCTTTGGTTGCTGATCACGAAAAAACGCACGCCTTGGTCCGTCAAGCGGCGCATGGCCTGGGCCACGCCTGGGATCAAGGCCACTTCGGCCGGGTCACGCGGGTAGTGTCGCTCCTCGATCAGGGTTCCGTCACGGTCCAGGAGTATGGTGTCGATGCCTGTCATGGGTGTTGTCCTTCCAAAAAGATGGGTTTTTTTGATCGGGAAGCGGGGTTAGGTCAAGGCGTGACTCGGGCCGGCCGAGCCTTGTCACGAAAAAGTTGACGAAACCGATCAGGTTGTGGATACGCCGCGAGCGGGCGCGCGCGGCGTCGTGACAGGACCCGCCGGTCCATGCTAGGGACCGGCCGACAGTCAAACCGGAGATTGCATGAGTACTACCACGAATCAAAAATGGGTCTATCTTGTGGCCGTCCTCCTGGTCGGGGCCGGGATCGGCTATCTGGTCTTCAGCGGTCTTTCCCAGAATTCCGTGTATTTTCTCAATGTGTCCGAAGCGCTGGCCATGCCCGCCGAGGAGCTGTCCCAGGCCCGGCTGTTTGGCTCGGTGTCCGCCGACAATGTCGTTCTTGATCCCACGGGCCGAGGGGTGTCCTTCACGGCCCTGGACAAGGACAACCCCGCCCAGGCCATCCGCGTCCACTATCATGGCGCGGTCCCGGACACGTTCAAGCCAGGGGTGGAGGTTATTCTGGAAGGAGCATTCAATGCCCAGACCCGCGAGTTCGAGGCGGCCACGCTTTTAACCAAATGCCCGTCCAAGTACGAGAAAAACGAGAAGGGCCAGATGCGTCCTCCTGGATACGAGAGCTAGGCCCTGTTTCGTTTCTATTGACTTCCACACGTAAGGATACCCACATTTCATGCACGCCATCAGTTTCACCGCATTGCTGCTCAGCATGTTGGCCGCGGTGGGCTTGACCGCCCTTGCCGGCGCGAAGGCCCTCAAGGAAGATTTCGGGACCGTTGCCCTGCTCGAAAAAGGGCAGATGGCCCTGACCGCGGTGGTCGCGATCGTGTCCCTGGTCCTGCTGCAGGCCCTGGCCGTACGCGATTTTTCCTTTGCCTATGTCCGGGATTACACGGACACCTTCCTGCCCTTGTTTTACGCCGTGACCGCCTTCTGGGCGGGGCAGAACGGCTCGTTTTTGTTTTGGTATCTCTGCATCGCCGTCATGGGGTGGTGCATGATTTTCACGCCCGGCTATTCCCGCCTGGACGGGCGGACCAAGGTCTATTTCTGGCTTTTTTATTACTTGGTGGAAATTTTCTTTTTGTTCGCCCTGACCGGACCGAGCAACCCGTTTCTGCGCCTGGATCCCGTCCCCGCCGAGGGGCACGGCCTGAATCCCCTGCTCCAGAATCCGGGCAT
Organism: Deltaproteobacteria bacterium; assembly: GCA_009930495.1. Lineage (NCBI taxonomy): Bacteria > Pseudomonadati > Myxococcota > Myxococcia > Deltaproteobacteria bacterium. The sequence continues at coordinate 10,334 of RZYB01000028.1, read as the reverse complement.
GATTTTTCATCCGCCGCTTCTGTTCATGGGATATGCCGCGTATACCATTCCCTGCTGTCTGGCCTTGGCCTCGCGGTTGTCCGGAGACGGCAAGGATTGGCTCGATTTATCGCGCAACTGGAATATCGTGGCCTGGACCACCCTGACCGCCGGCATCATCCTGGGCGCGTGGTGGTCGTACATGGAGCTTGGCTGGGGTGGGTACTGGGCCTGGGACCCGGTGGAAAACGCCTCGCTCATTCCCTGGCTGGCCGGCACGGCCTACATGCACACGGCCATTGTCGGCCGCACCCGCAAAACCCTGCTGCGCACCAATGTCTTCATGGCCGCCCTGACCCTGCTCTTGTGTTTTTACGCCACCTTCGTCGTTCGCAGCGGCCTGATCGATTCCTTGCACGCCTTTGGCGGCAGCCGCATGGGAATCCCGCTCTTGGTGTTCATGATCGCCGGCCTCGGACTGACCCTGTACGTGTGTCTGGTCTCCCGGCGAGACGATACATCCCATGTCGATGACTTCATGAGCCGTCCCGGCATGCTTTTTCTGGGCGCCTGGTTGCTTCTGTGTCTGGCCGGAATCGTCTTTTTGGGCGTGAACTGGCCGGTTTTGAGCGCCCTGTGGAGCGAGAACCCGGTGGGTCTCGACGCGGGTTTCTACAACCGGGTCTGTCTGCCCTTGTTCGCCTTTCTGGCGTTGGTCATGGCTTTGTGCCCGTGGTTTGCCCAGAAGCGGGGGATCGGGGACAAGGTCGGTCTGGGCGCGGCCATCGTGGCCGGTCTGGTCGCGGCCGGGGCGTTTTTCGCGCTGGGGTATACCCAGCCCGTGGCCCTGCTGGCCGGCGCCGCGGGGGTGATGATCATCGTGTCCATCTCCTTTATGTTCGCGCGCAACAAGGCCGTGCGGTCCTTTCTTCCATCCTGGGGCGCCTATGGCGTGCACCTGGGCGTGGCCTTGATGGTCATTGGCGTGGCTTTTTCCGGCCCGTATAAAATCGAGGAAGAGGCCATGCTGACCAAGGGGCAGAGCATGACCGTGGGCGCTTACGAGGTCGCGTACCAAGGACTGCGCCATGACCACGACAATCCGGCCATGGATATGCACGAGGCCCAACTGGTCGTGACCCGGGATGGCCGCGAGGTGGGCGTGCTGACTCCGCAAAAGCGCCTCTATCGCAACTTCGAGCAGAGTTTTGCCGAGGTTTCGGTCATTCCATCCCTGGGCGAGGAAATCTATGCGACCCTGCTCGCCTTCAACGAGGAGGAGGCCGTCAGTCTCAAGGTCAGCGTCAACCCCCTGGTGAACTGGATTTGGATTGGCGGCACCCTGGCATGTCTGGTTGCCTTTGCCTGCTGGAGACGGATCGAGCGTCGGGGATGAGCGCGCGAAGTCTGCTGCGCCTGCGGGGGGTGAGTCATTTTTATGGGTCGCGTCTGATTTTTAAAGGCGTGTCCTGCGATCTGGATTCCGGTCGCGTCCTGCTCGTGGCCGGTCCCAATGGCGCCGGCAAATCGACCCTGCTCAAGATCATGGCCGGCCTGACCGCCCCCCGGTCGGGCCTGGTCGAACGGTTCGTGCCAGCCACGGGGATGGCGTTCATGGGCCACCAGACCTTTGTCTATCCCTCCCTGACCGCCCTGGCCAATCTGGAATTCTGGAACAAACTGCACGGACGCGGCCTGGACGACGCGGCCCTGTTGGCCCTGCTGGAACGGGTGGGCCTCAAGGCCTTTGCCCTGGAAAACGCGGGAACCTTTTCGCGTGGCATGGCGCAGCGCCTGTCCCTGGCCCGGGTACTGTTGGTGGAGCCGGATTTGTTGTTTCTCGATGAGCCCGCCACGGGATTGGACACGGCCTCCCAGGCCCTCCTGCATCGGGAGCTGGCCTCGGCTCGGGAACGCGGGGCCGGGGTTGTCTGGATTTCCCACGATCTGGAACGCGACACGGGCCGCGCCGATTTGGTTTTGCATCTGTGTGGTCGGGAGATGCGCTACTGCGGTCCGGCCGTGGAATTTTCGATGGAGGGCGCATGATCGGGCCCGCGTTGACCATCGTGGCCAAGGATTTGCGCCTGGCCTGCGGCAACGGCCAGGGGCCGGTTCAGGCCGTGCTCTTGGGCCTGCTGCTGGTTTTTATCTTCAGCCTGTCGGCCGCCCCCGGAGAGCGCTTCGCGGTCCAACAGGCCATGGCCATTTTTTGGCTGTGTAGTTCGTTTAGCGTGGTTTTGATTTTTTCCCTGCTTTTTCGTTTCGAGGAAGAAAACGACACGGCCACGGCCCTGCTGCTGGCGCCCTTGCCGGTGCAGAGTTTGTGGCTTGGCAAGACCCTGGCCGGACTGGTCTTGCTCGCGGCCTGCCAGATTTTCTTTTTTCCGGCGGCCGTGGTTTTCCTGGGCGTGGACCTGCGCGGCGACGCCGGCCTCGTGGCCCTCATGCTGCTGGGCGTGGACGCGGGGCTGTGCGTTCTGGGCGGGCTTATCGGCGCCATGGGCCATGGCCAGGGGACCCGGGACGCGCTTTTGACCATCATTGTTTTTCCCTTGCAGATCCCGCTTCTGCTCGGCGGCATCCGGATCGGAACCGGGTTGCTTTCGGGCGCGGCCGTGAGCGGTGCAAGCGGCGTGGCTGATTGGTTCGGCTTGGTTTTCGCCTTTGACGCGGTTTTCGCGGGCGCGGCCCTTTTTCTTTTTCCCCATGTCTTTCGTGGAGAATAGATCCATGTTTCGGATTCATTGCAAGCTGTTGACGATGTTGGCCGTGACGGCCGCGATCCTCATGGCCGCCGGACAGTACGCCATTTGGGTGTACGCGCCGGAAGAGGCGACCATGGGGCTGATACAGAAGGTTTTCTATTTCCATCTTCCCTTGGCGTGGTGGGCTTTTGCCGCTTTTTTGGGCGTGTGCGTGGCCAGCATCATGGTTCTGCTGACCAAACGCGACGTCTGGGATGTCTGGGCCGGGGTCTTGGCCGAGATCGGCGTTCTTTTTTGCACCCTGGCCCTGATCACGGGCTCCATCTGGGGCCGGGCGGCCTGGAATGCTTGGTGGACCTGGGACCCACGCCTGTCCACGACGCTGGTCATGTGGTTTGTCTACTGCGGGTATCTGGTGTTGCGGGCCGGTGGCGTCGGCGGCGGACAGGCGGTGCGGGTTCGGGCCGTGCTGGGCATTGTCGCCTTTTTGGACGTGCCGCTGGTTTTTGTGTCGGCCCGGTTGTGGCGGTCCATCCATCCGGCCGTGTTCGCGTCCAAGGGGGGCGGGCTCGAGCCGGAAATGTGGACCACGGTTTGGATCAATATCTTGGCCTGGGGGATTCTTGGCGCGGTCTTGGTCCTGGCCCGGTTCCAGACCGAGGCCCTGCGGCGGAGGATCGACGCCGTTCTGGCCAGAATTCAGGAAAACATCGCCTAAGCACGGAGCGTCTTGTGAATTATCTGCTGATCGCCAACGTCTGTATCTGGATTGGAGTGGGGGGCTACGTGTTGCTGCTGGCCCGTCAACATCGTGTACTGGAGCGCCGGGTGCGCCAATTGGAGATTCTTGATGGAGAACGGTAATTTTCCGAGCACGGCCCGGAAACGGGTGATCATGTTCCTGCTTGGTTGCTTGGCGGTGGTCGTGTTCGCCACCGTGGTGTACAGAGTCGAGCATCCATCCATCGTCCAGCACGAGGAGCGCCGGGAGATGCCCGGTGGGGGCATGGGGAACATGGATGGAATGGCCAATATCTCGGTCATGATGAAGCGTCTGCAGGATCGTCCCGAGGACGTGGACGCCATGCGCTCCCTGGGCATGGCCTTCATGGAGATGGAGGCCTGGGACAAGGCCGTTTCTTTTTGGGACATGATCTTGAACAAGACGCCAGACGATGTCATGGCCTTGAATCAGAAGGGCATTTGTTTGTTCGAGGTCAAGCGGTTCGCCGAGGCCGCCGACCAGTTCGAGCGCATGCTCGCCATCGAGCCGGCCAATTATCATGCCCATTTCAATTTGGGCATTCTATACAAGCATTACCTGGAGCAGCCGGACAAGGCCGCGGGCCATTTCCAGACCGTGATCGACGCCAAGCCCGAGGATCGGGAACTGGTCGAGAGCGCCCGACGCGAACTCGGTGGAAAGTGAGGCCAGCCGTGCATATTTGACACCGGAGGGGAGCAGGTGATACACGCCCTCGATTCGTTTCCGCGCACGCAAGGGTGTGATGTCCGACCCTTGGTAGATACTCGTAACTTGAACCTGTGGAGGATCCGATGAAACGTTTTTCTGGTCTTGTGATCGCGGCGTGTCTGTCCCTGTTGACCAGTCCGGCCTTTGGAGCCGACACCATCAAGATCGGCGTGGCCGGAGCCCATACCGGTGACCTGGCTTCCTATGGCCTGCCCACGGTCAACGCGGCCAAGCTCGTCGCCAAGGACGTCAACGCCAAGGGCGGCATCGACGGCAAGCAGATCGAGCTCTTGGTGCAGGACGAGGAGTGCAAGCCGGAAAAGGCCACCAATGCCGCCACCAAGGTTGTTTCCGATGGCGCGGTCGTGGTCCTGGGACATATTTGCTCCGGCGCCACCAAGGCGGCCTTGCCCATTTACACCGAAGCCAAGATCGTGACCATGTCACCGTCCGCCACCAACCCGGAATTGACCCAGAGTGGCCAGTACCCGACCTTTTTCCGCACCATCGCCTCCGACGACGCCCAGGCCAAGCTGGGTGTTGATTTTGCCATCTCCAAGCTGGGCGCCAAGAAGATCGCCGTGCTGCACGACAAGGGTGATTACGGCAAGGGCTATGCGGAATTCGCGCAGAAGTTCATCAAGGACGGCGGCAAGGCCGAAATCGTTCTGTTCGAGGGCGTGACCCCTGGTGCTGTCGACTATTCCTCCGTGGTCCAGAAGATCCGCAGAGCCGAGGCTGATGTGGTTCTGTTTGGTGGCTATCACCCCGAGGCCTCCAAAATCGTGGCGCAGCTGAAAAAGAAAAAAGTGGATGTGAAGTTCATCTCCGATGACGGCGTCAAGGATGACACCTTTATCAAGGTCGCTGGCGCCGAGGCCGAGGGCGTGTACGCCTCCGGTCCCCAGGACGTATCCGGTCTGGAAATGAACAAGGCCGCGCGTGCCGCGCATGTCGCGGAATTTGGCGCCGAGCCCGGGGCGTTTTTCGATAATGCCTACGCCGCCATGCAGGCCCTGGTGAATGCCATCGACAAGGCCGATTCCACGGATTCCGAGAAGATCATGGCCGCCCTGCGGTCGGAAAAAGTCGACACCTCGGTGGGCACCATCAAGTTCGACGCTCGTGGCGATGCCGAGGGCGTGGGCTTCTCCATGTACCAGGTCCAGGGTGGCAAGTACGTGGAATTGAAGTGAAGGTGCGGTGATTCAAGTAATCTGATCAAGGGACAGGCCAAGCCTGTCCCTTGATGTTTTCAATGCATCCGCTTTCAAAGGCGGATGCCGCGTCCCGAGCGGGAAGGGAAATATGGACTGGCAGTACTTTTTGGAACTTTTCTTGGGGGGCCTGACCCGAGGCAGTATCTACGCTCTGATCGCCATCGGCTATACCATGGTTTATGGCATCATCGAGCTGATCAACTTCGCCCATGGCGAGGTATACATGCTTGGGGCCTTCACCGGCCTGATCGTGGCCAGCGCTCTGGGTTTCATGGGATTTCCGGCCCCGGCGATCCTGGTCATCGCGGCCGTGGTGGCCATTATTTATTGCGCCGGGTACGGTTTCACCATGGAAAAGATCGCCTACAAGCCCTTGCGCGGTGCCGGACGTCTGTCGCCGCTCATTTCGGCCATCGGCATGTCGCTCTTTTTGCAGAACTATATCATTTTGGCCCAGACCTCGGACTTTTTGCCTTTCCCCAGTTTGATCCCGGAATTTGCCTTTCTTGAGCCCATTTCCCATGTGTTCGCCTCGTCCGACTTTGTCATTGTCGCGACCAGCGCCGTGTTCATGGCCGCTTTGACCGTGTTCATCAAATACACCAAGATGGGCAAGGCCATGCGGGCCACGGCCCAGAACCGGAAAATGGCCATGCTCCTGGGCGTCGACGCCGACAGGATCATTTCCGTGACCTTTATCCTGGGATCGTCCCTGGCCGCGCTGGGTGGCGTGCTCATTGCCTCCCATGTCGGCATGGTCAACTTCGCCATCGGCTTTCTGGCAGGTATCAAGGCGTTCACCGCTGCGGTCTTGGGGGGCATCGGGTCCATTCCCGGAGCGATGCTTGGAGGCCTGTTTCTGGGCTTGTCCGAGAGCTTTGCCACCGGTTATATTTCCAGTGATTACGAGGATGTCTTCGCGTTCACGTTGCTGGTGGTCTTTTTGATTTTTCGCCCCTCGGGTATCATGGGCAAGGCCAAGATCGAGAAGGTCTAGGTTTTTCGCAACCTGCGTATCGGGATACAGCAATGCACGAGCTCAAAAAATCGATTTTGGTCAGCATCTGGTTCATGTTTCTGACCTTTCCGATCATGGTCATTCGCGTCAACACCATCGAGAACACCATTGACTGGCGTTGGGAGAATCTGGCCCTGATCGGCATTGGCAGTTTTGTTTTGTCCTATATCTGGCGTTGGGCACTGCGCCGCAAGGAGACCGGGGGCGGTCCGACCGCCGAGACGGGCAAGACCAGTCTGTTGACCAGGGTGCGCGAGAATCGGGGCGCGAGCCAGGCCTTGCAGGGCGTGGCCCTGGCCTTGTTTTTGGTTATTCCCTGGCTGGTGACCACCTACCAGACCAACATCCTCATTTCCTTTCTTCTTTATGTCATTTTGGGGTTGGGTCTGAACATCATCGTCGGCGTGGCCGGACTGCTTTTTCTTGGTCACGCCGCGTTTTACGCCATTGGGGCGTACTGTTACGCCCTGCTCAATCAGTACTTTGGGCTTGGATTTTGGGTGGCCCTGCCCATCGGCGGTTTGGTCGCGGCCTTGGCCGGCGTGGCCCTGGCCTTTCCCGTGCTGCGTCTGCGGGGGGATTATCTGGCCATCGTCACCCTGGGCTTTGGCGAGATTGTCCGTTTGTTGCTCGAAAATTGGAGTTCCATCACCGGCGGTCCCTCCGGGGTGTCGAACATCGCCCGGCCGGATCTTTTCAACATGGAACTGACCGTGGCCGGAGCCAACATCTATATCTATTACATCGTGCTGGCCATGGCCGCGATTACCGTGGTCGCCGTGTCCCGCCTCAAGGATTCCCGGATCGGTCGCGCGTTGCAGGCCCTGCGCGAGGACGAGATCGCCTGTGAGGCCATGGGCATCGACCGGGTGGGGGTCAAGGTCATGGCTTTCGGCTTGGGCACGGCCTGGGCCGGTTTCGCGGGCGTTATTTTCGCGGCCAAGACGACCTTCATCAATCCGGCCAGTTTTACTTTTTTTGAATCCGCCATCATTTTATCCATCGTGGTTTTGGGCGGCATGGGTTCCAATCTGGGCGTCATTCTGGGTTCGGCCTTCTTGGTGCTATTGCCGGAGTATCTGCGTGCCTTTTCCGAATACCGCATGATCATGTTCTCCGTGGCCATGGTCCTGATGATGGTCTTTCGTCCCGAGGGCTTGATTCCGGCCCAGGGCCGGAAATACGAGATCGACGACCCCGACCTGTCTGCAACTTCCGGAGGAAAGGCTTGATGCACGCGGTACTCGATGTCACGTCCGTGTCCATGAATTTTGGCGGCCTGCGCGCCTTGAACGACGTGGACCTCCGCGTCGCCACGGGAGAAATCGTGGCCTTGATCGGTCCCAACGGCGCGGGCAAGACCACGTTTTTTAACTGCATCACCAGTATTTACACCCCGACCGAGGGGGAGGTTTGGTTCACGGCCAAGGGTGGGCAACGGACCAAGGTCAACGGCATGAAGCCCAACCTGGTCACGGCCCTGGGCATGGCCAGGACGTTTCAGAACATCCGTCTTTTCAGGAATATGAGCGTCCTTGAAAACGTCATGATCGCTCGGCATTGTCGGACCAGGGCGGGCATTTTGGGCGCGGTGCTGCGGCCGGCATCGGTTCGGCGGGAAGAAAAGGAAATCGTGGACCGCGCCTACGAACTTCTCAAATACATCGGCCTTAACAAGGCGTACAACGAGCTGGCCTGCAATCTGCCCTATGGCGACCAACGTCGTCTGGAAATCGCGCGCGCCCTGGCCACGGAGCCGTCGCTCCTGCTGTTGGACGAACCGGCCGCGGGCATGAATCCCCAGGAAACCGAGTCTCTCAAACATCTGGTGCTCAAGATCCGGGATGAGATGGACATGGCCATTTTGCTTATCGAGCATGACATGAGCATGGTCATGAGCCTGTCCGAGCGCATTTACGTCATGGAATACGGATGCCTCATCGCCAGCGGAACGCCGGCCCAGATCAGTAGCGACCCTCGGGTCATCAAGGCTTATCTTGGGGAGGAAGCCCATGCTTGAGCTGAAAAATGTCAGCACGTTCTACGGCAATATCCAGGCCCTGCACGAGATTTCCCTGGTTATCCGCCAGGGTGAGATCGTGACCTTGATTGGTGCCAACGGCGCGGGCAAGAGCACGACACTGATGTCCATCTGCGGCGGCGTGCCGCCCCGGAGCGGGGAAATCCTTTTCGAGGGGCAGCGCATCGACGCCATGAAAGCCGATCGCATCGTGCGCATGGGCATTTCCCAGGTTCCCGAGGGGCGGCTTATTTTCCCCGAGATGACGGTCATGGAGAATCTGGATCTGGGGGCGTTTTTGCGTAACGACAAGGACGGGATTTTAAAGGATCTGGACTATGTCTTCGAGCTTTTTCCCATCCTGGCCGAACGTCGCCGACAAATGGGCGGCACCCTCTCCGGCGGCGAGCAGCAGATGTTGGCGATTTCACGCGCCCTCATGGCTCGGCCGCGTCTGCTCTTGCTGGACGAGCCGTCCCTGGGGCTGGCGCCGATCATCATCGCCCAAATTTTCGACATTATCCGGAAAGTCAACGAGATGGGAACGACCGTGTTCTTGGTGGAGCAGAACGCCAACCAGGCCCTGAAAATCGCCCACCGGGCCTATGTCATGGAAAACGGTCGCATCACGTTGGAGGATTCGGCCCAGGCGCTGCTTTCCAACGAGGATGTCAAAAAGGCATACTTGGGGCTCTAGCTCCGGGTTTTGATGCAAACATTCAAGTCCTCCCACCGTGGAAGAGGTATGTATATGGATAAAATCCTTGGCAAGGCATTGACTTTCGATGATGTCCTGCTTGTTCCGGCCTACTCCGAGGTTTTGCCGGATCAGGTCGTGTTGAACACCCGGCTGACCCAGACCATTGAATTGAATATTCCGTTCATGAGCGCGGCCATGGACACGGTCACGGAATCGCGGATGGCCATTTCCCTGGCCCGGGCCGGAGGCATCGGTATCGTCCACAAGAACATGTCCATCGAGCAGCAGGCCCTGGAAGTGCTCAAGGTCAAGAAGTCCGAGTCGGGCATGATTGTCGATCCCATCACGGTGGGGCCGGACGACACCGTCGGCCATTGTCTGGAGCTCATGCGCGATTACCGCATTTCCGGATTGCCGGTAGTTCTCGGCGATCAGCTGATGGGCATCGTCACCAATCGTGACGTGCGTTTTGTCACGGAAATGAGCGTTCAGGTCCGCGAGGTCATGACCAGCAAAAATCTGGTCACCGTACCGGTCGGCATTTCCCTGGAGGATGCCAAGCGCCACTTGCACGAGAATCGTATCGAAAAACTCCTGGTCGTGGACGACGCCAACAAACTCAAGGGCTTGCTGACCATCAAGGACATCGACAAGGTTCGCAAGTATCCCAATGCCTGCAAGGACGACCTGGGTCGGCTGCGGGTCGGCGCGGCCGTTGGCGTGGGCAAGGGCCGCGCCGAGCGGTTGGAGGCCTTGGTCAGGGCTGGAGCGGATGTCATTGTCTTGGATTCGGCCCATGGACATTCCAAGAACATCCTCGACGCCGTGCGGGCGACCAAGAGTGAATGGCCCGACGTGCAGCTTATCGCTGGCAACGTGGCCACCTACGGGGGGGCCAAGGCGCTTATCGCGGCCGGAGCGGACGCGGTCAAGGTCGGCATCGGACCGGGTTCCATCTGCACCACCCGTATCGTGGCCGGCGTGGGCGTGCCGCAGGTCACGGCCATCATGGAATGCGTGCGTGCCTGCCGCGAGGCGGACCGCTGCTGCATCGCCGACGGAGGCATCAAGTTTTCCGGCGACGTGGTCAAGGCGCTGGTGGCCGGAGCCGACACGGTCATGATGGGTTCCATGTTCGCGGGCACCGAGGAAAGTCCGGGCGAGAAGATTTTGTACCAAGGACGAACCTACAAGATTTATCGCGGCATGGGCTCC